>JBDSPM010000292.1:0-5017 GCA_039930325.1 Saprospiraceae bacterium | reverse complement strand
TTGGCATTGGATCATTCGGTTCACTTAGTGATGGCAAACCCGCGATTCACAATGGAGCAGATGATAATGCAAGCGGGGTAGGGATGTTGCTTGAATTGGCTGATCGATTGAGAGGGCATAAAGCATTTAATTATTTATTCATTGCCTTTACCGGGGAAGAAAATGGTTTATGGGGATCAAATTATTTTACCAAACATCCGACGATTGATCTTGGCGCAGCAACTGCAATGCTAAATTTCGATATGGTAGGCCGGCTTAATGCAGAAAATAAACTTGCTGTGAATGGGGTCGGCACATCCCCTGCCTGGCCTGATATAGTTAAGGCTGCAAATCGCTTTGGCCTGGATATTACTTCAAGCGAATCGGGAATTGGCCCTTCTGATCATTCCTCATTTTATGTAATGGATATACCTGCACTTCATTTTTTTACAGGTGCACATGAAGATTATCACAAACCAACAGACGATGTTAAAAAAATTAATTCTACAGGCATGGTGAAGATTGCGGACCTTGTGATGGAATTGATCAGTGATATGAATTCGAAGGTGAAAATGACATTTACAAAAACCAAAGATGCTGATCCCTCATCTACACCAAAACTGGAAGTGACTTTAGGTGTATTGCCTGATTACCTGTACGATGGACATGGATTACGACTGGATGGTGTCAGGGAGGGAAAACCTGCTGAAGTGGCAGGTATCAAAAAAGGAGATATCATTACTTTGATGGCAGGCAAGGACATAAAAGATATTTATACTTACATGGCTGTGCTGGGAACATTTCATAAAGGGGACAATACAAAAGTGACGGTGTTGCGTGGCGACAAGGAAATGGTATTTGAAATTACTTTTTGATCATGGAAACTGTAAAAACAATTGGAGCTTTCAACTGGATGGACCTTACAATACAGGATGCTGATGGAATCAGGGATTTTTATAAAGAAGTCGTAGGCTGGAAGACCATGGATATTCCGATGGGAGAGTACAATGATTATTGCATGATTTCTCCCGATGACAATGTGGTGAGATCAGGAGTATGTCATGAGCAAGGCGTTAATGCGGGTCTCCCTCCTGCATGGATTATTTATGTGAATGTCAAAGATTTGGATTCAAGTATACACGCCGTAAAAAATGGTGGTGGCGAAATTGTCAACGGCCCAAGGAAAATGGGAGAGAAAGAGAGGTTTTGTGTTATTAAAGACCCGGCAGGAGCATATCTGGGGTTGTTCGAACATGGGGAAGAGTGAGTGAAGCCTAAAAGTTCTTCTTCAATGAACATTCATCATCCTGAGTATAACTGTCGCCACCTCTTCTGCATTTGGTTTTGAAAAATAATCACCATCAGACCCATATGCAGGTCTGTGTGCCTTCGCCGTAAGACACATCGGCTTATTGTCAAGATAGCGGTAGCCATCTTGTTCCTGCAGCACATGCTGCATCATATACGCAGTAGCACCACCAGGTACATCTTCATCCATGAAGAGAATATTATTTGTCTTTCGCAATGAATGTGCTATCACATGTTCCAGATCAAACGGTAGCAGCGTTTGCACATCAATTAACTCTACTGAAATAGAATAAGGTTTCAATATTTCAAGTGCTTCCATCACGATTCGTACACACGAACCATACGTTACAAGTGTGATATCATCGCCGGCATGCAGAACTTCAGGGCTTCCAAAAGGAACAGTAAATGAATTAAGATTGTCCGGACATTTTTCTTTAAGACGATATCCATTGAGACATTCAATCACCAGTCCCGGCTCATTGCCACGCATCAGGGTATTATACATTCCTACAGCCTGGACCATATTGCGCGGAACACAAATGTGGATGCCACGCAACGTGCTTAACAACATACCCATCGGCGAGCCCGCATGCCAGATGCCTTCTAAACGATGCCCTCTGGTACGAATGATAGCCGGAGCAGTTTGCTTACCATTCGTACGATACCGCAGTGATGCCAGATCATCTGACAATGCTATCAATCCATAGATGAGATAGTCGATATACTGGATCTCGGCGATCGGCCTCAAACCCCTGAGTGCTAAGCCAATAGCTTGTCCCATGATGGTCCACTCACGGATACCTGTATCCCACACTCGGTCTTTTCCATATTTTTCCTGGAGACCGGCAAAGCCCTGGTTAACATCTCCTATGTGTCCTACATCTTCACCGAAAGCAACTACGGTAGCGTTTTGTTCAAATAATTGATCGAAATAGCGGTTCAATACCTGGTATCCATTGATCGTCTCCGTATGCTCACCGAAAGTCGGAGAGACAACCGGTACATTCAGACAACTACCGGGACCTTCAGCATATAAATGTGTATTAAATACTTCTTTGCCTTCCACCTGCCATTGAGATAAAAGAGCATCAAGCTGTTGATCTGTGTAATCAAATTCACCTTTAAGTAAAAGCTTTAATTGCCCTGTGATGACCACCAATTCTGAAAAAAGGATTTCAAGGCCGCCATTTAATTTAGCAAGCAGGCCATTCAATTTTTCAGATTCACTGAAGTCCTGTGGAAGCTGAGTACAAACAGCAATGAGCTGTTTTCTTTTCACTCGAACGGGACCTATGAAGTTTTCCCATGCTCGCTGTTTGCATTCGCGCGTATATGCGATCGCATTTTGTCGCATCTCATCGATGGCTTGCTGCGTTGCAATACTTGCATCAACCATCCACTCCGCCATTTTCAGAATGCAATCGTGCTCAGTTTCCCATTTTAAGCGTTCCGTTGATTTATATCTTTCATGACTTCCTGAAGTGGAATGGCCTAGAGGTTGTGTTGCTTCTTGTACATGAAATACAGCAGGCAAATGATTTTTGCGCACTTTTTGAATCCCCCTCTCATACATTTCGCAGAGCCCCGGATAGTCCCATGCATTGCAGGTGTATAGATAAATGCCTTCACCATTCTCATCGATATGGAATCCTTCGAGCAGTCTTGATATACTTTGTTTTGTGGTTTGCAAAGATGTTGGAACAGAAATGCCATAGCCATCATCCCATACAGACACTGCCATGGGCACTCTCATCACTCCAGCTGCATTCATAGCTTCCCAGAAAATACCTTCAGATGTGCTGGCATCACCTATGGTCACAAAACAAACTTCATTACCATCGTTGCTCATCTGCATTTGTCTTCCAAGGTCACCGTGTTTTCTGTACCACGCTGAAGCTTGTGCTATACCTACAGCACGCGCCATTTGTCCTCCCGTAGATGAAATGTCTGCAGATATATTATAGCGATCATCCTGTGAAAGCCAATTATCCTGCTCATCAATAAGCGGTGTTGCAAAATGACAATTCATCTGTCGTCCTCCGGAGAAAGGATCATTTTTTGTATCGGCATAGAGTTGTGCAAAAAAATCTTCAACCGTAGAAACACCTAAAGCAAACATCCAGGTCTGATCCCGATAGTATCCTGATCTCCAGTCGCCTTTTTGAAAAAACCTGGCGAGTGCAACTTGTGGCACTTCTTTTCCATCACCAAGGATGCCGAATTTTGCTTTGCCGCTTAGTACTTCTTTCCGTCCCAGCAAGCTTGCTTCGCGGCTGACGCAACAGATCCAGAAATCGGTAAGCACCTCCTGTACAAATGCATCAGACGATAGATCTGTTTTGTATGGTTTGAGTTGTTCAGTTGCGACTTCTCTTAGCATTTTTTTGGCATTGATAATCTTCGGTTAGTCCTAAATATTGGTCCTATTGCAAAAGTAAGGAATATTGAAGGAGCATAATCCGGCTGTATGCCGCAATCAGTAAATCCTTCTATTTGTACCCTTTTCTACCCAGTTTACGTGAAATTCATGTCAATGCACGCTTCATTTTAACTTTTTAGTCATTTCAAGGGTTAATTTTGCAGCGATAGACCGGATAAGGCACTAATACATGCCCTTTTCAGGTTAACAAAATGATTCCTCCCATTTACGTTCCTTCTTGTTTAGTTACCCGGCTCAAGAATCATGTATGTATTTGCTAACAAGTCTTTATTTAGAATGGAAAATTTTTGAGGACAATTCCTGGACCTGGATTACAGATTTCGAAGCCAACATTCACTCCATGTTTTCATATTGAAGAATAAAATAATTTTATAAAATATATGATTCGATCCCTTACTCTTATAGTTCTTATTGCTCTTACAGGTACATTTTCTGCCTGCACGTATGATAATCAGGAAGACATTGGTTGTACAGGTGTTCCCGAGTCGATTTCCTTTAGTGCTGATGTGCTGCCCATATTCAGATCCAGCTGCAGCACAGTATCATGTCACTCTGGTGTAGAACCAACAGGAAATCTGAATCTCGAAAATGGAGTTGCCTATGAGCAGCTTACGAGGGTTGGTTCGGGATATATCAATACTGATTTTCCAAATCATAGTAAATTATACACGCAGCTGAACTCCCTGGCTCTTCCCATGCCGCCAGCAGGTAAGTTGGACCAGTGTTCCATTGATTACATATTGAAATGGATAGAACAGGGCGCATTGAATAATTAAACTATTGGGGTTCGAAATCCGGACCGATGATGGCCCAAAACCTGACCGTTCACAGGAAAATGCATCTATTTGTACCTGTCATAAAAATAGTTTTTGGACTGATTTTGCCTGAATGTGAATAAGATTCAGGACTGGAAAAGCATCTTTTACTGAAGGGAAGCTGCTGGATTGTGGAATTATTTTTGGAAAAGTGGCTGACGAAGACATGGATATGCTCATAAAACAGTGTGATTCCATATAGGAATTGGGAGGAACTTCTCTGGGGTCGAACTTTTTTAGACTATATGGGGTTTGCATATCGACCTGCAAGGTGATCTGGTGATCTAGCAGCTGCGAGGGTGCATTTTAGCAAAAAAGTTGAAAAAAATGTACATAAACAGCATGATAATCAGAAATATGTATCTTTGCAGGCTAATTAATCAATTTAATACAATGAATAAAGGAATTGTCAAATTCTTTAATGAATCCAAAGGATTCGGATTTATTAAGGACGAGTCTTCTGGAAAGGAGTATT
>JBDSPM010000291.1:0-12268 GCA_039930325.1 Saprospiraceae bacterium | reverse complement strand
CTAAATCCCCTGAAATGGGGACTTCTTTTTTTATTCAGGATTTAGTATTCGCTATTCGTTATTCGTTATTCGTTATTCGTTATTCGTTATTTTTTCCCCCTACTCCATGCTCCCTGCTCTCCCGCAGCATTACAGTTTAATGGCGGGATTTTCGCTGCGCTTCGACCTGCTTTTTACAAAGTCCCCCTAAGTTCCTGCTCCCGCTCAATCGCCTCAAACAGTGCTTTGAAATTTCCTTTACCAAAAGATTTGGCTCCTTTACGCTGGATGATTTCAAAAAACATTGTAGGTCTAGCCTGTATTGGACGTGTAAAAATTTGCAATAAATATCCTTCGGGGTCGCGATCGATCAATATGCCCAGATCCTGAAGAGGTGCAAGATCTTCATCAATCTTACCTACACGTTCAAGTACGTTTTCATAATACGTGGCAGGAACGCGAAGGAATTCAACACCACGATCACGAAGGTTAGTTACAGTCTCTATAATGTTGTCGGTAGCGACTGCAAGGTGTTGCACTCCTTCACCTTCGTAGAAATCAAGATATTCTTCAATCTGTGATTTCTTTTTTCCGGCCGCAGGTTCATTAATTGGAAACTTAATTCTGCCATTCCCGCTGCTCATCACTTTGCTCATCAATGCAGTGTATTCGGTAGAAATATCTTTGTCATCAAATGTGATGATATTTGTAAATCCCATGACATCTTCATAGAATTTTACCCAATGATTCATTTTGCCCAATTCCACATTGCCTACCATGTGATCGACAAATTTTAATCCTACAGGTTCCGGATTGTAGTTTGTTTTCCATTCAACATACCCAGGAAGAAAAACACCATTATAATCTCTGCGCTCAACGAACATATGGATTACCTCTCCATAAGTATGAATGCCTGAACGAACGACACGGCCATTTTGATCTTCTTCCACTGTCGGAGGCATATAGGATTTTGCACCGCGTGAAGTAGTTTGCTCCCATGCATCCGTTGCATCATCTACCCACAATGCAATCACTTTTACACCATCACCATGTTTATCAATGTGACGACCTATGATCGAATCACTGTGTAGAGGAGAAGTAAGCACTAACCTTATTTTATCCTGGATCACGACATAGGACTCCACGTCCTTATTACCGGTTTCTAGCCCTTTGTAAGCCCAGGATTCAAAACCAAAAGCGGTTTTGTAGAAATGGGCAGCTTGCTTCGAATTGCTGACATACAATTCCACGTAATCAGTGCCATTGAGCGGAAGAAAATCTTCCTGGACTGATGTGGATGCTTCTTTTTGAGTTAGAACAGACATGATTTTTGTTTTCATAAATTGCTTCCAGCAAATATACGGATCATTAGGTCGACAAACCAGACCATGTCTCATTGATTATCCGGTTATAAACATCACCAAAACCTATGCGTTTTGATTCGTTTTCGGCCCAGCCTCTCATAGTAACACGATCCCCATCTTCAATAAAAGACCTCAATTTTCCGTCAGTGAGGGTGATTGGATTTTTTCCTCCCCAACAAATTTCCAGCATGGAGCCATATGAGCTTTGGTCATGTCCGCTGATAGTACCGGAAGCCATTAAATCGCCCACCCGGACATTGCAGCCATTTGATGTATGATGGGCCAGCTGCTGACACATATTCCAATACATGTATTTGAAATTAGAACGGGATACGACAACTTCTTCACACCCGGCAGGTGTAATGGAAACCTCAAGTGAGATATCATAATTTTTTTTGCCGTCGTACTGCAGATAAGGTAAAACAGCAGGTTCCTGCACGGGGCCATTTATTCTGAAGTCAGTAAGTGCTTCAAGTGTTATGAGCCAGGGAGACATGGCTGATGCAAAATTCTTTGCCAAAAAGGGACCCAAAGGAACATATTCCCAGGCCTGAATATCACGTGCAGACCAATCATTGAAGAGTACAAGTCCAAAAATATAATCCTCAGCATTTGCGGTAGAAATGTTTGAACCCAAATACGTATCCTTCCCAATGATAAATCCCATTTCAAGTTCAAAGTCCAGTTTTTGAGTAGGAATAAAAACAGGAGACGTTGCATCTTTAGGCAATACCTGGCCATGTGGTCGATGAATTGGTGTGCCACTGACAACAATCGATGAAGAGCGCCCATGATAACCCACCGGTAAGTGACGCCAATTTGGAAGCAATGCATTTTCAGGATCACGAAACATTTTTCCAACATTTGTAGCATGTTCAATGCTTGAATAGAAATCAGTATAATCTCCAATCCGAACGGGAAGATGCATCAGAATTTCCTCGAAGGGCCTGAACAAGAATGGCATATTTTTCAATGAAGAGTTATCGTCAGAAATTGCCATCTGTATCTTATGTCTCACCTCATTTGTGACCTCTTTTCCCAGTCTGATAAAATCATTCAGATGATTCTGATCAAAAACGCTTACGTCTTCAATCAGGGCATTAAAAAAACCTGTCGAAGCTAATGCACTCAGATTAATTACAAGATCTCCTATGCGAGTGCAGGCAAATGCTCGGCCACCCGCAAGCGAGCCAATTCCAAATGGAATATTATCTAAAGAGAAATCAGATGATGCGAGAATGGGTAACCAGGAATTCAATGTGAGTTGTGAGTTGTGAGTTGTGAGTAATGTTTAATGTTTAATGGGAATGTTTATTGTTTATTTTTATTTTGAATTTCGTACTTCGAATTTCATATTGCCTATTTGCTTATTGCCTATTTGCTTATTGCTTATTGCTTATTAGCCTTTTGCCTATTGCTCATTGTTCCAGCCATGATTTAAAATATTTTCCGTCATCGATAGCCAGGGCATGTTCAGTCACCATCAGTGGTGCAAAAGTGTCGATCATTACCGCGAGCTCTTCCGTGTATTTCACCCCAATGCTTCGTTCGTAGGCTCCGGGAGCAGGTCCATGCGGAATTCCACCGGGATGTAAAGTAATATAGCCCTGTTGAATATTATTTCTGCTCATAAAGTCGCCATCGACATAATAAATGATCTCATCTGAATCAATATTGCTGTGATTATAGGGAGCAGGTATTGATTTTGGATGATAGTCAAATAATCGTGGAACAAAAGAGCAAACCACAAATGCTTTCGTTTCAAATGTCTGATGGACAGGAGGTGGCTGATGAACGCGGCCTGTAATGGGTTCAAAATTATGAATAGAAAATCCGTAAGGAAAATTGTATCCATCCCAGCCTACTACATCAAAAGGATGCGTTGCATAAATAAGTTCGTGCATAAATCCCTGTTTTTTGATTTTAATCAGGAAGTCGCCTTTTTCATCATGTGTTTCAAGATGCGAAGGCAATTTATAATCGCGTTCGCAATATGGGGATTGTTCTAAAAGCTGGCCGAACCAATTTCTGTATCGCTTCGGAGTATAAATAGGGTGAAAGGATTCAGCATATAAAATTTTATTTTCATTGGTATCAAAATCCATTTGATAGATCATGCCTCTGGGAATAATGAGGTAATCGCCATATTCGAATGGAATGCTACCTAATAGTGTGCGCAAGGTCCCCGACCCGCGATGAATGAAAATGAGTTCATCGCAATCCGCATTTTTATAAAAATAATTTTTCAGTGATTCGGTAGGAGCTGCCAGCCCGATATGGATGTCTTTGTTGATCAGGAGAGGATGTCGTGAATCTACAATATCGCCACCTGCCGGAACCTCAAATCCTTTCAATATACGTGCTGTTAAGTTGTGTTCCACTCCAATGGCCGGCATCACATTTTTTGGTGTGCCGATGCTTTTTACCTGGGTAGGGCGGTGCAGGTGATAGAGTAGGGAAGCCATGCCATCGAATCCAACAGTTCCAAAGAGTTGTTCGTAATGGATTCCTCCGTTGGGTTTCTCAAATATAGTATGACGCTTTGGAGGGATGGATCCGAGCTTATGATAGATAGGCATGCTTTTTTCTTCAAAATTACAAGATTTGCATTGAAGATGAATATTCCTTTAATGATTATACTATAGAAGAAAGTTTTTAAATGGAGCCGAAACAACATATTTGGTATCAAATAGTATCTGACTTATGTTCAAAAGTCAGTACATGATTCAATGTCAGGCATAAAATGTCCCGTTTAAAATACTGATTGCCCGATGAAAGCTGCTGGAGCCAGTTGATATAGGTGACTTCAAATCTAATATTTTTAACTGGAGAAATCTGAAGGCCCAGCCCAAGGTTATTATGTTCAATCGTGTTGAAGATTATGTTTTTGCATAGATTAATAAGAATCTCATCGAAAGCAAGCAGGCTGAGCCATGAGGAAATTTTGAAATGCGTCTCGACTTTATACCGCATTTAAGTTAAATATGAGCCCTTTCGTAAACGTTTGTTAACTGCTTGGTCATCCCATTTCATATCCCTAATTTTCACCCCTTCCAATTTTCAATTCCATAAATATGCCCACCCCCAATCCCATCACCCGCTGCCACTGGCCAGGCAATGACGAACTCTATCTTCACTATCACGACACCGTTTGGGGCGTCCCCGAATATGACAGCAAAGCCCTCTTTGCAAAACTAATCCTCGATGGCGCTCAGGCAGGCTTAAGCTGGATCACCATCCTTCGGCGACAACAGGGATATATGGCAGTCTTTGATAATCTCGATCCGGATATCATCGCCAGGTATACCGATAAAAAACTTGAGAAAATTCTTCTGGACGAACGAATCATTCGAAACCGTCTGAAAGTTTACGCTGCTCGAACAAATGCTCAGGCCTTTTTGAAAATGAAGGAAGAGGGAATAGACTTCAGCCAACATCTATGGTCATTCGTGGATGGAAAACCTATCATCACCAAAATCAAATCAAAAGAAGACTTCCGCGCCACTTCACCCGAAAGCGATGCATTAAGCAAAGACCTGAAAAAAAGAGGTTTTACTTTCGTGGGCTCCACAATAGTGTACGCTTTTATGCAGGCTGTTGGAATGTATAATGATCACATAGTGACTTGTTTCAGACATGATGAAGTAATTAAGTTGAAATAACCGTCCTTCCTCAATTAGAAAGTTTAGTTTCGTTTCCTTACTATTCGCTTTGAATTTCAAACATGGTTTGCATTTCATAATCTTGAAAATGTAAGATTAAATCGTACGTAAACTTGTTTGGAATCAAGACGCTGATATATATGTTTATTTTTTTCAACTAAACTTTCTAAACCATTGGTACCGTCAGGTGCAAATACTAAATTTTCTAAACACTTCAGTTCATATATAAACTTAATCTAATCTTAGGTTGCCTCGGTAGAAGAATCCCAATATTCCTACCTTTGCCCTCCGATAGCACAAATTATGATCCAACCCCCACAACGATATCTAGTCACATCCGCATTGCCCTATGCGAACGGCCCCCTGCATATAGGCCATCTCACAGGCGCATACCTCCCTGCTGATATTTATGTGAGAATGTTGCGAATGCTGGACCATGACGTAGCTTTTATATGTGGTTCAGATGAAAATGGTGCCGCCATTACCATAAAGGCAATGAAGGAAGAGTCGACACCGCGGGAAATCGTGGATAAATATCACGCTCTTTTCCAGGAAACTTTTCAAAAAGCAGGAATTTCATTTGATATTTATCATCGGACCTCATCTCCTTTGCATCATGAGACCGCACAGGAATTTTTTAGAAATATTTACAAAAAAGGAGAATTTATTGAAGAGGAGTCCGCACAATATTACGACAGCAAAGCAGAGAAATTTTTAGCAGATCGCTATATAAAAGGCACCTGTCCTAAATGCGGCAATCCATCCGCTTACGGTGATCAATGCGAGAATTGCGGTTCATCATTAAGCCCGCTCGACCTGATCAATCCGGTGTCTACTATTACAGGTACAATTCCGGAATTACGAAAAACTAAGCACTGGTATCTGCCTTTGGACAAGTATGAATCATGGCTGAAAGAATATATTGAAAACGGCACACTCGCCGGAAAGGAACATCACAATCCGTCTGAATGGAAGACTCATGTCATGGGCCAATGCAAATCATGGTTGGATGGAGGCCTTCAACCAAGAGCCATGACACGCGATTTGGATTGGGGCGTAGACATGCCTCAGGAAATTCCGGGTGCACAGGGAAAGAAATTGTATGTCTGGATGGATGCCCCCATCGGGTATATCTCAGCAACAAAACAATGGGCTGCTGATCATGGAAAAGACTGGAAAAAATATTGGCTGGATCCTGAGTCTGCACTCATCCATTTTATCGGAAAGGACAACATAGTTTTTCATTGCCTTATTTTTCCTGCCATCCTGAAAACACATGGCGAATATAATCTTCCGGTGAATGTGCCCGCTAATCAATTTCTCAATCTTGAAGAACAGAAAATTTCTACATCACGCAATTGGGCAATATGGGTTCATGAATTCCTGAATGACTATCCGGATCAGACCGATGCATTGAGATATGTCCTGATTAAAAATATGCCTGAACAGAAAGACGCCGAGTTTACCTGGAAGGGATATCAATCTGACGTGAACTCGGATCTGGTGGGCACGCTTGCCAATTTTGTTCACCGGGTAATTGTCCTGACACATAAATTCTATGATGGAAAGGTCCCGTCATTTGATGAAGATGAACCTATCGTAGGTGCGCATGGGAATGATGAAGCATCATGGCATGAAGTGGAAATGATGGACCTATTCGACCGCATGTGGAATATCCAGGATAATATTTCAAAATTTGATTTCAGGGCCGGCCTGAAAGCAGTGATGGATATTGCATCCGCAGGAAATCAGATTCTTCAATTCAATGAACCCTGGAAAATTCAAAAGGACGAACCTGAAACAGTGAAAGCAGTCCTGAATTTATGTCTTCAATATTGTGCAGCATTGAGTATTGGCCTTCATCCTTTTATGCCGGGTGCATCAGCAAGACTGCGAAAATTACTCGCATTGGATCCACTTGTTGAGCAGGGATCGTGGGTCATCACATTGGATCAACTTGCTGAAGGGACCCATTTAATTCCTGCTAAGCATTTGCTGTCACCGGCCGAACATCTTTTCAGTAGGATTGAAGACGATTGGATTCAAAAACAAATAGCACAATTACAACAAACGCTTCCACCCGTTGCTGCCGAACAAAAATCTGAAGCCTCGTCGTCTGCAAAAGCAAATATCTCGTATGATGATTTTTCGAAAATGGATATTAAGACAGCCAAAATCATTTCTGCTATTGCTGTTCCAAAAGCAGATAAACTGCTAAAACTAATCCTGGAAGTGAATGGAGTAGAGCGGACGGTTGTAAGTGGTATCGCAAAACATTTTGATCCTTCTGATCTACCTGGAAAGTACGTAGTCATTCTGGCTAATTTGGAGCCCAGGAAAATAAAGGGCATTGAATCACAAGGAATGATCCTCATGGCTGAATCAGGAGATGGTCAGCTTCATTTTATCCAGGCCACTGCTGATGAAAGCGGGATGCCTATCAGTTAGCCGTTTTTTGATGAAGTCACTCATAAAACCGAAAGTATTACTCCAAGGAGACAAAATAGCAACCATTTCTTTATCATGGGGAGGTGCAGGTGAAATTCCTCACCGCTATCAAATTGGCAAAAGACAACTTGAAGAAAATTTTGGTGTAACTGTCATTGAAACTAAGAATGCTCTAAGGTCTGCTGATTGGTTGTATAAAAATCCGCAGGCAAGAGCAGAAGATTTAATGGAGGCATTTTCTGACAATTCGATAAAAGCAATTTTCTCTAATATTGGTGGAGAAGACAGCATAAGAATTCTACCCTTCATTGACCTTTCAATCATAACTAAAAATCCCAAAATATTTTTAGGATTTTCCGACACCACAATTACACATCTTACTTGTTACAAAGCAGGGCTGATATCTTTTTATGGGACTTCCATATTTGTAGGTTTCGCAGAAAATGGCGGAATGTTCCAATATCAAATAGATGATATAAAAAGAACACTTTTTTCTTGTAGCCCCGTTGGCCAAATACTGCCGAACAAGAGTGGATGGACAAGCGAAAGACTCGAATGGACAGACTTATCCTTATCAGATCAAAAACGAAAGTTGACCGAAAGCAAAGGTTGGAATTTTTTACAGGGAACAATCAAAGTTCAGGGAAAACTGATTGGTGGATGTGTCGAAGTCTTAGAATTTCTAAAAGCTACTGAATATTGGTTTGATTCAGCAGCTTGGGAGAATAGTATTTTATTCCTGGAAACTTCTGAAGTTACAATATCGCCTTCGAATTTCAAATGGATAATGTGGAATTATGCTGCTCAAGGTGTTTTTCATAAAACAAAAGGAGTGATCCTTGGCAGGCCGTATGACAATAAATTTACAGAGGAATATAACCAAATATTATTGCAAATAATTAATGTAGAATTACAATTAACAGAACTACCAATCATTACGGAAATGGACTTCGGACATACAAGCCCATCTTTTACAATTCCATACGGACTGACTGCCGAAATAAATTGTGAACAAAAGAGTTTTAGCATAATTGAAAATGCGGTAGTTGCCTGACAGATCAATATCTTTACCTATCCATGCCAAATCAAACAGCCGATGTGAAGTCCTCTAATCTACCAAGGATTTCAGTGATTGTGTTGCTCCTCATCATTTGTGCCGTATCCGGATGGAAGATGCTTCGTCTTCCCTTGTGGGGCTGGTGGCCGTTAGTGATGTTATTGTCATTCTGGTTCGCGGTTATTTTATTTTTCTTTCCAAAAGAGCCTGAAAAAAGAAAGTGGATCGGTGCAGCCACAGCTTCGGGTATCCTGCTGGGATTCGGATTTCCACCTTCACCATTGACATGGGTGGTTGCATTTGCATGGATACCATTCCTTGCTGTTGAAAACGGAATTTTTCAAAAGAGAGACAAACCTGTACCAAAACAGATCTTCTTCTATTCATTTCACACTTTTATCATCTGGAATATTATTACCACTTTTTGGGTGACGAATACAGCATTCATCGCGGGTATTTTTGCAAATTTCGTATATGCCCTTTTGATGGCTACCACGATGACATTGATTCACGTGATTGGTCGCAGGCTTGCCTTACGATGGTTTTATGTTGTATTTATTTCTTTTTGGATTTCATTCGAATATCTTCAGCATCACTGGGATTTTTTATGGCCCTGGCTCACACTTGGCAATTCCCTGGCACAATATCCATGGGCTGTTCAATGGTATGAATTTACTGGTGCATTTGGCGGATCCTTGTGGATTCTGTCGTTGAATGTTCTTGGTTATTTAATGATCATTCGCTGGCTACGGGCAAAACCTCTGCGAATTGGAATTTATTTTAGTCTGTTTTTTATTCCGATTTTAATATCATTTTTTCTTTGGTTTACTACTAAGCCAGGTGATGTCAAACCGGTTTCAGTCACCATAATTCAACCCAATTTTGAACCGCATTATGAGAAATTTACCATTCCGGAACGTGATCAGGTAAAACGTTTTCTTCAATTATCCAGAGAAAGTATTGATAGTTTAACTTCATACTTAGTGTTTCCGGAAACCAGCTTTGAAGGTGTTCAATTAAATTCCCCTTATAATCCTTCAATAGATTTATTTCAACATTTTATTGATTCATTTCCAAACCTGAATTTGGTAGCAGGAATCACATCATATCGAATCCTAAAGGCAAATGAATTAGACAATACAAATTACAGGATACATATTAATCCAGAGGGAGATTCCACGTATTGGGATGTTCAGAATTCAGCTTTGCAACTCACGTCGGGTCAAAAGGACTTGCAGGTATATTTTAAGTCCCGCTTAGTACCGGGACCTGAAATGTTTCCATTTAAAAAAGTGCTCTTCTTTTTTAAGCCGATTGTAGTCAGCCTGGGTGGCAGTTATGAAGGATTAACAGAGCAACCGGAGAGATCCGTATTTAATGATGGCCCGGTGACTGTAGCTCCGGTGATATGCTATGAATCAATTTTTGGTGAATATTGTGGAGGATATGTAAAGAAAGGCGCTACGGCATTTTTCATCGTTACAAATGATGGTTGGTGGGATAAAACTCCGGGCCATATTCAACATCTGAAGCTCGGAGCACTTAGGGCCATTGAACATAGGAGACCTATTGTCAGAAGCGCGAATACCGGTATTTCATGTTTTATAGATAGTAGGGGACAAATTCATCAGCCAACAAAATATGGCGAAACCACTTTCATCAAAGGAGAAATCATTCCTGAAACAAGAATTACGTTTTATACAAAGTGGGGCGACCTGATTGCAAAAACGCTTGTAGTAATATCATTTGTTATACTGATTGTTTTTTTGTTTAGATTTTTTGTGAAAAGGAATTCCGGATCTACCTTGTATTAATCACTGAAACCTTTTTCGTACGAACAGAGAACGCACTTTGACTTGCTAACAAAACAACGAGGACGCAGACGGTTGCTGAGCTGTAGCCCAAGGATTTGTAGGGACGGTCGAAGCATTAAATAAGAAAAATTAAGATCAATTCTCAATTTTCGAAAGTAATGAACCTATTTGAGCGTGTTTCGTGCCTCCTCGTCCCGCTTTACGGCTTCGCAGCGTGCGGGATCAAAGCTGAGCTTCGATATTTCGTACCTCGCATTTCATGATTATTTTTACACCACTAACTGCTCCCTTATGATCACCTTCTGGATTCTTTGGATATTTAATGCCCTGATTTGTTTGGTTCCCGTGTATTTCTTTTTTGCAGGACTTAATGATGGAACGATTACCTCACGAAATATTGGGCTATGGTTCCTTATTCTTTTAATAGTCGCTGTCGTTTTAGGAGGTTCCTACTTGCTGAAGGCTGCGAATCAACTCACCTTGGCAAGACTATTATTGATTTTCGCAGCCATTCCCGGCATTTGTGTAGTTCTCTATTTTATCATCGTATTTACTTCGAAGCCAAACTGGCATTGATCCGGAGTTGAAATTATTTGATAAATAAATCCAAATGACAGATCAACCTGATTACACGGAAGCAAGTGCTATCTTTCAAAAGTCAATGCAGGATGTCCTTGCAAATCTTGATAAAGTAAGGGAGGATGCTAAAAAAGCGCACGAGGTTGCCATTGATTTGCAAATAGCTGCACAAGAGGAAATGCATCGTATCGAGCGCGAAGCTCGGCATATTTCACAAAATTATATTGATAAACATCGCAAGGAATTTGAAGAGCGCATTAGAAATAAATTCCTCTTGTCAACAACAAAAAAACTGATCTTGCATGGTATGAAGCCAGTTGATATCATGGCTGTTCTGGATGTTTCTCAAAAAATGATTGCACAAGCATGGGATGAAGTAGGTTTCTCTAAACTTGGGGGCCACATCGCACACGTTGCGTATGAAGATCAGGGCCGTGCAGGCAAAGTTATTTTCTATCGCGAAGATGTCATGCTAAAGTTCTGGTACGAGTTTGGTGGCGGGCTTTCACTTGCATTTGTAAATGTCCCAACAGCTCAAAACTGGACAACTGAAACTCACTTGCCAGTAGAAGATCGATTACCTATTCTTAATTTTATCGGGGCACGAATACTTCGTGACCAGGCAAATGGCTACAGGTATGAAATCAAAGATTCGGAGATTAACATTACACTTTAATATATTAACAGAAAGTACAGATGAATAAGTTTTCAAATTATTTGTTTGGCCCTGAGCTTTTATGGGTGGTATTTTATATGCTGGTTTTGATTATCATCAGGGTTACACATTCACCGATCAAATCCATGGATTCATTTTGGGTCAATACAGCTTTTATCATACCTCTTGTTTTGATTCCAGTCACATTCGGACTTTATTATATTCCGAGTGTTATTCGCCCATGGTTACTTCTGCGTATTTGGATTGTTGGAATAGTGGGTGGCCATTACATGTTGAGCAAAAGTTTGTCAGCGCATTCGGAGCAAGGCCCAGGCGTCGGAACGGCTTACATTATGGGCATGGGGATCATATTTATCATGCTCATAGCAGGAAGCATTTTCGTAAAGATCAGATTTCGTTAATGGTCGGAAGATTTTACTCACTCAGGTTTTGCCCCGATGGGGCAAGGGGAGATTTTATCGGTATCAGGTGTTACCGACCTTTTGCCCCGATGGGGCAATGATGTTTCGTTATGCTCTATGCTCTATGCCCTATGTCCTATGCCCATTGCCCATTGCCCATTGTCTATTGTCTATTGCCCTCTGCCCTCTGCTCAATAATCACCAAGCGTCTCTTCCAACTGCGCTAACGCCTTATCTTTTTGTTCATCATTCGGAGCCACTCCGTGCCAGTGGTGACTACCCATCATG
>JBDSPM010000290.1:0-6329 GCA_039930325.1 Saprospiraceae bacterium | reverse complement strand
GCACTTCCTGAATATTGGGCTTCCCCGGATCAACTCCAAGTACAGACATAATGGGCATTAAAGTTTGCCCAAAAGCATTGAAATTATCCATGCTGTCCCACACGTCCGTTACGCGAAGTTTTTTAGGATCCCCATAACAAACATGATAAAGCCTGCCTTTTGGAGCACCGGCTCCTGCAGCTGTAAGTTTTTTGATACACTCATCATAGAGGGATGCGGTCATACCCGCAGGTTTGAATTTTACTACAAAAGACATAATCTGGATTTTTAAAAGTGAGAGAATTTATTTCAGTAAAAAGTACGCAAATTCTACGTGTTTGGACCACAAATATTTTGATCTTACCGCAAATTGTTGGAGAGGTAATTTTGGAATCACTCTCCACTCATCTCTTTTCACTCTTCACTCTTCACTTTTCACTTTTCACTTTTCACTTTTATCCCATCTTTTTCATTTATTTTAGCTGTTCAACCCACATTCAAATAAGAATTGATGAAAAAGACCCTTTCCACCATCGCGAAAATTGTGTTTTTACTGTTTTTATTCAACTCCTTACAAGCCCAATGGAACCGCCAGTATCCATTACCGAAGCTTGAAGATGTATTAGATATCGACGTCAGTGCTGACGGATACGGATTCGCCGTAGGTACCAATGACCTGTTGCTCCGCATCCTTGCCGGCAATACCCAATGGGAACTCTTGCCTGGATATGGTAAAGGATGGCGTTTCCAGGCTGTAGATTATCTCGAAGGCTCCGGCGGAAACATCGCAGCTGCAGGAGGTGATAGCCTTATACTGACCGTAGACAAAGGCGATCACTGGAATAAAATATCCGGGGCACCGGGAGGCATTAACATCATAAAGATTTTTTCATCTTCCCATATGATTGTTGCCGCAGCCAGTGGCGTGTGGTCATGGAACAACGCCACCTGGACAAATCTGAATGTGAGTGCTTCTGCCGCACTAAAAGGCGCATTTATTCTTGATGATCAAAAGATATGGGCATATACCTACGCAACAAACCCAACTATCTATTATACCACAAATGGTGGCGCCAACTGGAACTCAAATGCAGATGTTCCAAAAGTCGATGTGCTACGTTTCTTTGATGCACAAAACGGGATCGCACTGGACGGCCGGAATGTGTACAAATCTACTAATGCAGGCCAAAGCTGGACGCTGATTGCAGCCAATGGATTAAAGACCGCCGCAAATGATTTAGCCTTCGGTGCAACCGCAAATGTAGTAGTCGCTGCAACATTAAATGCCAAACCAAATATTTCAACAGACGGCGGCCTGACATGGACTGCCATTACCACCGGCTTCGTAAATCAACGCAGCTATTCTGTCACTGCAGTTTCAAACTCTGATTTTTGGATGGGCAATGATGTGAGCAGCGTGATGCATAGTACGGATGGCGGTGCCACATGGATCGAAACCTCCGGCCCAACAAGGAATATAATCCAGGATGTATATTTTGTCACCAGGACAACAGGTTTTGCAATTGGTCTGAAAGGGTTATTGCTCCGCACTACGGACGGTGGCGCTAACTGGAATGATATTTCTTTCGGAACGAGATCCTACCTGAGCATTCACGGGCTCAATATGAATGACCTCTGGATAGGGACCAGTCAAAGGATACTGCATTCCATCAATGGCGGTGATACATGGACCGAAGCAGGAATATTTTCTACAGGCAATCTCACTGATGTATTGGCCATCTCGCATGACCGGATACTTGCTGTATCCACCTCCGGCACTATTTATCTCAGCAAAAATGCAGGGATGACCTGGGACTCGGTGTATAGTTCACAATTGCAGATGAGATCACTTGCAAAAATTGATGACCTGCATTTTATGGCCACAGGATTTAATGGCGTGATCGTACGAAGCGATGACCAGGGCCAGACATGGCATGCGGTGACAATTCCAGAACCAGGTCTTCAATATGAACAAAGCTTTTTTCTCAATGGCGAAGGCTGGCTCATCACATCAAGCTTTAAGAAAGCCATGTGGCATACCACGAATAATGGCGACAGCTGGGATACATTAACCTTACCCATCGATCGTTTTTGGGAAGGTTTGTATTTCATCACCAAAGATACAGGTGTGATTGTTGGAAGATCGGCTACAGAAGGTCGCGCATATCTGACTTACGATGGTGGTCATCACTGGCAAGCTGGTTATATTACAACGTTCCCACTTTATGGGGCAACGGGCTTTCCCAATCCAAATGGAACTGCATGGATATTTGGATTCGGATCTGATATCGAAAATCTGCAATATTGTAATTCATTGCCTATGATTTCTGATTTCGCAGGTGATTTGAATCCATGTGAAAAGGATACAGTTACGTATACTTTGTCTTCGCAGAATATTGATCTGTTCACATGGCACTTCCCACCCGGCTGGCAAATTGTTGGAAATGCAAATAATGACACGATACGCGTAATTCCAGGAATTAATTCAGGAAATATTACGGTATTTGGTTCCAATAGTTGTGGGGATTCAGGGCAATTTTCTTTTAGTGCGGCCACTCAGAGGTTACCTGTACTGCAGTCAATTGCAGGAGTCCAGGATCCATGTCCGGGATCAATAGTAACCTACACAGCTTCTGCGTTATTTGTTGATAATTATGCCTGGTCTCTTCCGGCAGATTGGTCCATTCAGGGAAATGCAAATCTTCCTTCCATCATGGTGCAGATTGGTTCCACATCTGGAAATGTTTCTCTTATAGGTTCAAATACGTGTGGTACTACGGAGATAAAAGAATTGACAGTTACTCCTATTCCTGCTCCGGTGATTAATTCCATTTCAGGCAATCTAAGTCCTTGTCGTGGAGATACAGTTTCATATCAAATTGGTAGTAACGACCCTGATGTTACTTTTGCCATTACAACAGTGAATGGTTTGGATGATTGGAGTATGCCTGGATCTGGTTTTCTCAGCTTTATTGCAGGCAATCTACCAGGGTCTGTTGAGGTGACCGCATTCAATGCATGCAATACGCCTTCTCTTCCATTTACACTTAGTCTTAATCCAATCTATGTTCCGGATGTGGGTATCCTGAGCCAAGGCAATAAATTGTATCCTACTTCGCAAGGCACGTCTTATCAATGGTATGTGAATGGTACAGCAATTCCAGGAGCCACAGGCGATACACTTTCTCCTGTCGTCGGGGGAACATACACAGTGCTGGTCACATTTGATACGGGTTGTTCACGCCTTTCACTTAGCGTGGTGGTTGTTATTAGCGGAACAAAAGTGCTGAGCAATATATTACCTGTTACTGTATATCCGGTCCCTACATCAGACGAACTGTTTGTAAAAGGAATTGAAGGAAGATTTAATTATTCAGTATTTGATCTTATTGGTAATAAAATCTTGTCCGATAATTCTGCTTCAAATAAAATTCCGATCAGCATACTATCCCCGGGAATGTATTTATTGAAAATCGAAAAAGACGGAGCGACTTATGTGGCGAAATTCATTCGGAATTAAAAAATTCTATATTGAAAATATCCCTTCATCTCATTCCTTCTGAAATACAAAAACAGTACAATGCCAACTTTAATGAAACCACGCAGGAACGATTTGAACACTTGACAGATAGTGAATTAAGTATTGAGGGCTTTAGTTTTTATACTTCCGTGTCCGCTGTGTTCTCCTCGAAGATCGAAGGAGTGGACATTGAATTGGATTCTTATCTGCAGCATAAGCGATTTGGTAAAAAATATTTACCCGATTATACCCGGAAGATTGATGATTTATATGATGCTTATGCATTTGCAAAGCAAACTAAACTCTCTGGCAAATCTCTTGAGCAAGCCCATAAAAAACTGACTGCTCATATTTTACAAAAATCTCAACAAGGCAAAATAAGAACAGGAAATATGTTTGTTGTGACGGATGAAGGAAAGATTGAATATGTGGCAACCAGTGGTGACAAAGTCAAATCAGAAGTAAAGAAGTATTATTCAGATATAGAGACTTTGCTCAATCTTGAATTGACTTTTAAGGAAGTTTTGTTTTTTGCATCCATGTTACATTTGGTATTCGTGAAGATCCATCCTTTTGAAGATGGAAATGGAAGGGCAGGAAGGCTATTGGAAAAATGGTTTATTGCTGAAAAACTTGGGCCAAAAGCATGGTTCATCCAATCCGAAAAATATTATTATGAACAACATGATATGTATTATCACAATATCAGGAGACTGGGGTTAGAATATGAAGAATTAAATTATTCTGAATCACTTCCATTCCTTCAAATGCTACCCAATTCAATTTAATAGAATGAATAATCAAATAGATCAACTGCCATTTTAATTTCGAATCAATAATTAAACATTTACCCGTTTAAACATTTAAACACATTATCTACATTGAGGCTTGCTATTCCTACTATCAACTTCTCGCTATAAATCAAATGTCACAAACCATCTTCACCGGCTCCATTCCACATCATTACGATCACTATCTCGGCCCGATGTTCTTCGAGCCCTATGCTGTTGAAGTAGCCGGTCGGGTTGAAACTACAGGAATAAAAACAGCGATGGAAATAGGTTGCGGTACAGGCCGGGTCACAAGACAATTGAGAAAGGTGCTGCAGGAACATGTTAAGCTGATCGCCTCTGATATCAGTAGCGACATGATGGAACTGGCGAAAGAGAATTTAAAAGGCAAGAACATTGATTGGCAAATAATCAATGCGGCGGAATTGCCTTTTGAAGATAAAAGCATAGATCTGATCGTTTGTTGCTTCGCTTACATGTTTGTCGAAGATCGAAAGAAAGCATTCTCAGAGGCATTCCGCATACTAAAACCCGGAGGGCAATTTATATTCACCACCTGGGATAAGCTGGAATACAATGAAGCTTCAAATGTTTTTCGGAGAATTGTAAAGCCTTATTTACCTGATCCATTACCGGCATCCTATCGGCTTCCATTTTCATTTAATGATCATGATGAAATATATGAAATGTTGAAGTTCGCCGGTTTTACCAATCGTAAAATTGAGAGTGTGGAAAAATTATCGATCTGCAGCTCTGCGCATGAAGCAGCTACCGGTCTTGCGCGTGGTGGATCATTGTACCACGAAATCATGAACCGGAATCCGGCATGGATCGAAGAGATAAGCGAAACTCTTGAAAAGGAATTGTCTGAAAAATTTGGCAATGAACCGATGGTGGCTAAGATGCGGGCGGTGGTGGTAGAAGCAAAAAAATGATTGTTGATGTTTTGTTTATACCTGCTAATTGAGGGGCCTGTTTTTAAAAATTTACGAAAGAGGCATTTGTAAATTGCGCATAACATGCTGTAAGACAGCTAAATACATAGGTAGCTTCCATATTCATTTCGTCGAAATTCGGAAGCACACCTGATACTTTCTTATCCTTTCACCCCCAATGCATCCTATCTTTAAATATGTCCTTTATCCAATCCCAATGATGAAAACCATCCCGCTCACCTTCCTCTTCACACTTCTCTATTTTTCTACCATCACCGCGCAGGATTATTCCATCGTAGGTACATGGCAGGCCACCATGGACAATGAAACAGGCAAGTTCATATTCGACAAGAAGGGGTATGCTACGATTGACCAGGGTGGAGAAAAAATCGGAGGAAAAAAATACAAAGCCAAAGGATTGGCGCTAAAAGTCGTCTACGAATTAAACCCAACAGCTGATCCCAAAACACTTGATTTCATCATCAAAAAAATTGAAGACGACCTGGAAATTACCCGCATGGTAGCCATCTATAAATTTGTCAACGAAAAAATCCTTATTCTAAATCTCAACTTTTCAAGCACAGAACGGCCTGAGCGATTTGATCCGGATAGCCCAAATCAAATCGTTCTTCATAAGATGAAATAGACAATGAACAATTGGCAATTGGCGCATTCATTACCATTCCGAAGATACATATCCACTCATTCATATAACTAAATTTGGTTGTTGATGATAAAATAATGAGTTTTGTACTTATTCTTCACCATTCCTTCTATGCTTCAAGAATACCTCAAACAAATCACCAAAACCACAACCCAAGGAGATGCAAGGGAAGAAAGCTATTATTCTAATCTAACTTCTTTTATCAATGATTTCGCCCACAGTATTGGTAGGTCAAAAACCCAGATCACCACACTTCCAAAGAAAACTGATGCCGGCAATCCTGATTTCCGGATCTGGGATGGAACTCAACATATTGTAGGTTACATCGAAGCCAAAAAGCCAGGTGAAAATCTAGATATCATTCAAAACAGCGAACAGCTGAAACGGTATAGAAAAACATTTCCAAATCTCATCCTCACAGATTTTTATGAATTCCGTTT
>JBDSPM010000289.1:0-3945 GCA_039930325.1 Saprospiraceae bacterium | reverse complement strand
GATACCACTGCGGTTAGCTTTACCTCATGTAATTTTTCAGGTACAGGCGTTTTCATCGATACCCTGGCAAATCAACTGGGATGTGATAGCATTGTGATTACAACGGTGGCTTATGCAATAAGCCACTACACAGATGTCTTCTCGACATCATGTGATTCTGCTGATCTAGGCATTTTCATGGAGACCTTAACTGCACTTGATGGGTGTGACAGCGTTGTTATCTCAACGGTGGCTTATGCAATAAGCCACTACACTGATGTCATCACGACATCATGTGATTCTGCTGATCTGGGCATTTTCATGGATACCTTAACTGCCCTTGATGGGTGTGACAGCTTTGTTATCACAACAGTGAATGAAGGAATGCCCGACTCAACATTTCTAAACACTACATCCTGCGATTCTTCAAGTCTTGGTGTATTCGAAATGCATTTTAATTCACAGTCAGGGTGTGATAGTTCTGTATTTGCAACCATTAGTTATTCGGCAAGTGATTCTACATTCATCACAAGTTCATCATGTGATCCTGACAATGTGGGTATTTTTATGGACACATTAATAAACAGGTTTGGGTGTGACAGTATCATCACTATGATGGTGGCATATGCAATAAGCCATTACACAAATATTAACACCACAACGTGTGATCCTTCTTCAGCAGGGATCTTTGTGGATTCGCTGAGCAATCAATATGGTTGCGACAGCATTGTTACAGAAACCATTGACTTGTTAGCTTCAAGTGAGACATTTCTTTTTTCAAATACCTGCATGTCATCACAAGCCGGAACATTCACTACTACACTTTCGAATCAAAACGGGTGTGATAGTATTGTAACACTGACTGTTTCGCTTATTCCTGCTGATACAACAATTCTTTCTTTTAGCACCTGTGATCCAGCCCAGGTTGGCAGCAATCAAAACACATTCACAAACCAGGATGGATGCGACAGCCTTGTCATCGAACAGACAACCCTTTTTCCTTTACCTGTACTACAACTTCAGGTCACTTCGGATTTCAATGGATTTGATATCAGTTGCTATGGAGAGGCAGATGGCAGTGCGATAGCAAATGTTTCAGGTGTGTCGCCATATCAGTACACCTGGTCTACCGGAAGTACTGATCAAAGTATTACCGGCCTGCTTGCTGGTTCGTATATAGTCACTATCACGGATGCAAATGGATGTAAAACGGATGGTGAGATTACAGTATCAGATCCAGGACCATTTATGATCAGTTTTATCGTTTCAAATCCGGATTGTTTTGATCAGCATAATGGAAATATTACAGTCGAGCAGACCGATGGTGTTTTACCGATTCGATATTCAATTGATGGAATTAATTATCAATCATCTCCAACATTCACAGGCCTCACTGGGGGAACGTACCAACTCACGGCCCTGGATGCTAATGATTGTGAAACGAAGGAGATCCTCTGGATCAATGTTCCGCTGATGGTCAATGTAGATCTTGGCAATGATCAGATCATCGAAGCAGGAGATACCGTCATCATCAAAGCCATTGTAAATGTTTCTTTCGATTCCCTGGCATCGATCGTTTGGACAGGACTTTCAAATCCGAATTGTCCAATGTGTCTTACGCAGCCTGTCGTGCCGATCATCACAAGCACGTACACTGTCTCTGTCACAAGTGTGGATGGATGTAAGGATGAAGATGCACTGACATTGTTTTTAGAAAAGAAAACAGATATCTATGTTCCAAACATTTTCTCGCCGAATGGTGATAACATCAATGATCACCTGATCATAAGTACCGGATTGGATGTGGAAGAGATCTCTTCGCTCATCATTTTCGATCGATGGGGGAATATGGTTTTCTCAGCTCATCGCTTCCAGGCGAATGATCCGGATGTTGCATGGGATGGAACGTTAAGCGGAAGGCCATTGAATTCTGCGGTGTTTGCTTACAGACTTATTGCAACCTTAAAGGATGGTACACAGATGATGAAGATGGGGGATGTGACGCTATTGAGGTAGGTCTTTGAAGCCTCTCAAATTGTCTTACCGTTGTAATGTTTTACCGTATATTAAATTCCCACCACACTGACTGTCCCTATCAAATTCTCCATCGTGGGAGAATTTTTACCTCCCCGGGGTTCAATAGTTATCGCGTAAACTTCTGTTCCATCTACATAAGAAACTTCAATTAAACCATCACCGGGTTTTTCAAAAACATTTAGAGGTGTGGGCGGCTGATTTGGTTTGATGGACCATAATTCATAAGCCTGGTTAGAAGTTATATCCGGAAGATTTCTCACCTGGATAAAATTACGTTTGGTCAGTTTGTTAGTGTGCAGATATAAATCCGTAGAAGCAAATCCGGGCGTTGCCTGGAATGGTAATATTTTGTTTCCGGGTTGTGTAAGCTGGTGCAGCAGATCAAGCTGCTTACTTAATTGATCGGTGTTTGTCTGGCAGGTATCTCTTACTGCGGCGATTTCTTTTTCGAGCTGCTGGTTTTCTTTATCTTTTTGGAAATATAAATACCCAAGCAGCAACAAGCCTAAACCAAAAATAGCTGCGGCTATTGGCCACATACCTGAGGATGTTCCCTGAGGATGTGTCCTTACATTGGTGTCATTTCTAATGCTATCGAGAATTCTGCCTTTAACTCCTTGTGGGCTTTTCATCGCCGCACTGCCGGCATAAATCTCAAGACTCCTTTCAATCTCTCTAAGATCGGTGTGAAGTTCAGGATGCGTCTGGAGATAGCCTTCCACCTCAGCCTTTTCGGCCGGTGTAAGCTGGTCCATAACGTACAGCTCTAGTAATCCTGATATCTTGATTTCTTCTAAATCCACTTTATGAATAACAATAAACTTCTTAATCCCGGGCCATCCAGGAAATATTTTTTCTCATCCTTCAGCTCTTCCCGAAGGACGCTTATGGCTTTGCGTAATCTGGTCTTTACCGTACCTAACGGTATATTCAATTCATCTGAAATCTCCTGTTGTGTATATCCTTTCAGATAGGCATATTCCAGAACGATACGGTTGTTCACATCCAGATTGGCAAGTAATTTTTTCGCATCTATACTCGCGCCGTCTGCTATGCTTGCTCCTGGTCTATATACGATCTCATCGACTGAAACAGTTTTCTGCTTGGCCTGGAAAGTTTTGAGCCGTTTCTGGTCCAGGGACGTGTTCCTTGCAATGACACTCATCCAGGTAAAGAAAGATGCTTTGGTGATATCATATCCGTCTATGCTTTGCCAGATCTTTAAGAAGGTCCGCTGTAAGGCATCTTCGGCTAATTGGGAGTCACCCAGTATGCGGTTGATGATACCATACAGGCTGTCAGAATATTGATCATAGAGAAGGGACATGCCCTTTTCCTTTCTTTCCTTCAGGAGTGATATGATGAGTTCGTGATTGATCTTAAGGATATTTCGCGGTGAACTTAAGTATTTATTCTTCTTACTGCAATGCTTAATGAGAAGAAAAAAGAACAACAGATCCACCCTATAGGTTTCAGGTGCGGCTTTTTAATTCATTTTGTCCCAGGCAATATCTTGCTTCGTGGACAGTTCGAATTCCTTTTGTAAGGTGTGCCCGAGAGTGGCATCCCATGGTTTTCTGAATGGTTTGTCATTCACGGATTGTATTCCTGTGACTTCTGCTGCTGTGCCGACGAGGAAAGCTCCATCTGCTTCATAAACATCCTTTGGCAAAAATCGGGTCTGCCTGACCGATATCCCTGACTTTCGGCAGATCTGAAGGATAGAATCCCGCGTGATACCCGGCAATATGTGGCCTGGTGGTGCAGTAAACAGCACTCCATCTTTCTCCATAAAGAAATTGGCGCCACTGCATTCAGCTACATATCCTTCCACATCAAGCTGGAGTGCATCATCGAACCCTTTACTCCTGGCGTCTGTTGCAGCCAGGATTGAATTGACATAATGTCCTGATATTTTTGCATCTATTT
>JBDSPM010000288.1:0-3598 GCA_039930325.1 Saprospiraceae bacterium | reverse complement strand
TGAGAGTAGAGTCCGTGACATGGGTGACCGAGCGCAAAGATGTACTATTCGGTGCTTTCTTTTTAAGCGCATTATGGTTTTATATTCTTTATGTCAAAACAGGTTATATGCGGAAATATTTTTACGCTGCCATGGGTCTGTTTGTACTTGCGTTGTTTTCAAAGATTCAGTCTGTCTCCCTGCCGTTGACTATGCTGCTGGTGGATTATTATTTTAAAAGGCCTTTGAAATTCAAGCTGGTCATTGAAAAGTGGGCCTTTTTCCTACTGTCACTTGTGATAGGATTGATAGGATTTTACTTCCTCGGCAAACAAGGCTCTATCAATGACACCACCAACTATAATATCATCCAGCGGCTTATGATCGGGGGATATTCACTTGGAATATATCTTGTCAAATTTATTTTTCCATACAGGATGTCACCCTTGTATCCCTACCCTGCGCAATTGCCTGTAGATATTTATATTGGCCCTGTGATAGGGTTAGGCATTCTTGCATTTATCTATATCGCTTATAAAAAAGATTGGAGGCCTTATTTATTCGGGGTGCTTTTCTTTTTAGTCAATGTCATGTTCGTGCTTCAAATTGTAGGCGCCGGCCAGGGTTATCTCGCAGATAGATTTACATACATTCCTTATATAGGCCTGATTTTTATGTTAGCGTATGCCGGACAATGGCTTTATAGTAGGAACCAGGCGGCGGCAAAGCCAGCCTTCTATGGCTTTGGGGCAGTGTTGGCTCTGTTTATGTTCATGACGATCAGGCAAAATAATATATGGCAAAATAGCGATACGCTGTGGACACATGTTCTTAAATATTACAAAGACACTCCACTTCCTTTTCGAAACAGAGCCAATTATCGTCGTGATGAAGGTCGAGTGCAGGAAGCCCTTGCGGACTATGATTCAGCTATACATTTAAAGCCGGACGGCGCACTGTATAACTCAAGAGCTAAGCTATATTTCAATCTTCAGAAATATGAGCAGGCGATGAAAGATTATAATCTTGCAATTGCGTCCGACAGCACGCAGGGCGAATATTATGTCAACCGGGGGGCAGTATTTGCATTGTCAAATCAGCTCCAGCTCGCATTAAATGATTTCGATAAAGGATTGAAGCTTGATCCAAAACATGCCAATGGATACAAAAACAGATCACTCGTATATCAATCCTTCCAGCAGTGGGATAAGGCGATCAGTGATATCACCATCTACCTGGACATGCATCCGGAAGACGCTGACCTCTGGTATGAAAGAGGCCGGTTGAAAAATATCCTCCATCAACCGGCAAATGCAATACCTGATGTTGACAGGGCTATTCAGCTGAATACTAAACAAGGTTTGTACTATTATGAAAAAATGAAAAGTTACCTGGCGCTTGGTCAGAAATCGAATGCATTGCAACAATATAACATCGTGAAACAATTCGGTATTAAAATCGAACCTGAAGTTCAGGCCGCTTTGTCAAATTAAAATCCGAACTTTCTGTTTCTTCATCCAGTATCCTATATGCTTACCCGGCTTATCATTCGTAACTACGCTATCATCCCTGAGCTGGATATGCAGCTCAGGCCTGGTCTTTCTGCGATCACTGGTGAAACCGGTGCCGGAAAATCTATTTTGTTGGGTGCACTTGGCCTTGCCTTAGGACGAAGGGCCGATTTCAGGATTTTACCAGATGAAGAATCCAAATGTATCGTTGAAGCCCATTTTGACCTTGATGGCATTTCACTTCAGGATCTTTTTATTCGAGAATCACTGGACTTTGAGCAGCTTATGATTTGCCGGCGTGAGATATCTTCAGGCGGAAAGAGCCGTTCTTTTATCAATGACACGCCTGTCTCACTAAAAGTCCTACAGGAATTAACGAGTCACCTGATAGAGCTTCACCAGCAGCACGATAATCTTGCATTACAATCCAAAGAATACCAGGTGAATGTTCTGGATACGCTGAGCGGCGCCCTGTCACTTTCCAAAAATTATCATGCTACGTATACGCAGTTGATACAGCTTAAAAATAACCTGGCAAAAGCAAGAGAAGCAGAACAAACTTCAGCACGTCGAAAAGATTTTCTAAAATTTCAAATAGAAGAATTGGAAAATGCAAAGCTCTCTCCGGGTGAAATGATAAAGCTCGAAGAAGAACAAAATGTGCTTAAGCATGCGGAATCCATTGATCAGACGCTGGAACTGATTCAAAAAATAGTAAGTGACGGACCACATGCATTAATAAGTCAATTAACTACCCTCATCAAACAGATTGAAACGGTACGTCATGTTTCAACTCCAATTGCTGATATCGGCGACCGGATAGAAGCATTAAGACTGGAAGCGCAGGATATTGCTTTGGAATCAGGCAGGCTTGATGGTGTGGCTCAAAAAGATCCTTTTCATCTGTCCAGAATAGAAACACGCCTGACACAATTATATATTTTAATTAAAAAATATCAAAGCAAAGACGAAGTTGAGCTTCTCAATCAATACAAAGCATTAAAAAAAGAATTGGAAGAATTATCGTCAGTTGGTGATCAGATCGAAAAGCTTGAGAAAAGTATTGCCGATACCACCCCCTTGTTACAAAAAACAGCAGAGCAGCTTTCACAAAAAAGAAAAAAAGGAGCTGAAAAAATAATTCCTCAAATGATCAGCCTGATCCATGAATTGGGAATGCCTAATGGTCAGTTCTCCATTGATATCAGTCCAGTCATTACTCCCGGTCCTGATGGAATGGATGATATTCAGTTTTTATTTTCTGCAAATAAAGGCATGGCCGTACTGCCCATTCAATCCGTAGCTTCTGGTGGTGAATTGTCAAGATTGAGCCTTGCATTAAAATCATTGTATGCAGCTCAGGCAAAGTTACCTACGATTATTTTTGATGAAATCGATACCGGGATTTCAGGTGAAGTAGCCTGGCGGATGGGACAGCTGATCCTTTCACTTTCAAAAGGCCACCAGGTATTGATGATCACTCATTCACCGCAGATTGCGGCTCATGCAAAAATTCAGTATCACGTTTCTAAAATCGGCACAGGGGCCAGGGACAAGTCGTCAGTAACATTACTATCGCAACCAGACAGAATAGTTGAAATAGCAAAAATGCTCAGTGGTGATTCACCTTCGAAGGAAGCTATGGCGAATGCAAAAAGCCTCGTCAAAGCCGTCCAAAATTAATTCTATGGAGCTATGTCCTGCCTGTGATGTGAGACTGAGGTAAGCTCGCCATTCATGATATGTCTCGGCAATTCTATAAAAAAAGTAGTTCCTACCCCTTTTTCAGTTTCAAAATAAATGCGTCCGTCAAAAGACTGAATGATGTCTGAACAGATTGCTAATCCAAGTCCCATGCCCGAAGATTTAGTTGTAAAATTTGGATAGAATACTTTTTCTTTCATGTGCTCATCTATACCGGAACCATTATCCTGTATGGATAAGGTGATGATATCGTCGGTAAATACAAGCTTTATGTGGATCAGACCTCTTCTCGATTTGGGAATAGCCTGGATGGCATTTTTCACGATATTATTCAGTACACGTATAACCTGACTTTTATCAGCAAATACAAAGAGGTCATTGATAGGGACCTGCAATTGAATGTC
>JBDSPM010000287.1:0-13760 GCA_039930325.1 Saprospiraceae bacterium | reverse complement strand
AGAATGTAGTGTGAAAATTACAAACTGCAGGTGTTTGATTTCCCCGTACCATGTACGTCGTGTCAACCTCAGTACACAAAGGCCCTGCCAACCATCCACTTTGTTTGCATACCACTTTCGGAACAAGCTCATCAAAAGGCTCATCCCACCATGGCTGATCATCATCCAGCATTCGCAATACATCAAACATGATCGGCGCAGCAGCATGCAGACCGATCACCCCCGGCCTTCCTTCTCCATCAGCATTTCCAACCCACACTCCAATAGTGTATTTTGGCGTAACGCCTACTGCCCATGCATCACGAAATCCAAAACTCGTACCCGTCTTCCATGCGATAGGCCTGCTACTTTCAAAAGTCTCCCACTGCCCTTCCTGGTCCGGCCGCCGCAATGTCTTCATCGCCTGAAATGTAAGCCAGATAGCTCCAGCATTCCACACCGGTGCCTCTTCCAATAATTTAGATCCTGGATCCTTGTTGCACCCTGAGCGGAGCCAAAGGGATTTTTGAGGTAAATTCTTTTCCGGTCCCTGAGCGGACTTCGTCCGCCATAGGGGGCTACGTCCGCCGACGGCGGAGTCGAAGGGAACCGAAACTGAGGCGAGCCGAAGGGTCTTTTGAGGTAAATTCTTTTCCGGTCCCTGAGCGGAGTCGAAGGGAACCGAAAGTTCAAAAAGCACCGGTTCATGCACATCTTCTCTCATGTACCGGTTATCATATTTCGACACATGACTTAATATCCTTCCCATACTCGAGTACGCACCACACAAATCCCAAAGCTTCACTTCCGCGCCTCCAAGCACTAAAGGCAAACCATAATAATCGGGACTATAATGAAGCGTTGTAATACCTGCCGACACCAGCTTCACTTTGAAAGGAAGTATTCCATATTGACGTAACAATCTGACAGCAGGTACATTCAGGCTCATAGCCAAAGCCTGGTCAGCCGGTACCATCCCCATGTATTGTTTTGAAAAATTCAGCGGCTGATACCCGCGAATAGAGGTTGGCACATCTTCGAGAATTCCCTGTGGTGTAATCAATCCTTCCTCCAGAGATGCGCAATATAAAAATGGTTTCAGGATGCTTCCGGAACTCCTCTCGGATGTGATGATATCTACATCGTTTTGATGTTGCTTAGCATCATTGGTAACATTACCTACATAAGCGCGGACATCACCACTCTCTGTTTCCATCACCATCAATGCAGCATTGTTGACACCATTCATCCCCAGAATTTCTGCATGACGCTGCATCAATTCGGTCAGGCGTTGTTGAAGATCAATATCAAGCGTGCTATGAAATGTTATTCCCGCAGTACCCTGATGAGCCAGGACATGAGGTGCCATATTAGGCAATGGATAAGGTTGATCCGGAAGTGGCTCTTCCATTGCGAGGGAACCTTCTATTGTATCAATAACTCCGCGAGCTTCAAGCACCCTGATCAGCTTATTTCTTTTTTCAAGCAAAGCATCCCGGTTCCTGCCCGGATGAATTAACCCCGGTGCATTGGGAAGCACAGCAAGACTTGCCGATTCACCCCATGACAATTGATCTGGTGTCTTGTGAAAATATCTCCAGCTCGCAGCCCCAAGCCCTACTACATTGCCGCCAAAAGGAGCATGACTTGCATAAATCTGTAGAATTTCTTTTTTGGAATACCGCATCTCAGCTCTCCACGACCACAATATCTCAATTCCTTTCTGCCAGAGATTTCTTTTTCCTTGTCTCGCCAGACGCATCGTCTGCATAGTCAGCGTGCTCCCGCCACTGATGACATGCCCTGCTTCGATATATTGTTTTAAGGCCCTGGCAAGCGCTTTGAAATCAACACCTGCGTGCGAATAAAAACGCTTGTCCTCATAATTGACTATAGCCATTTGAAATCTCACGGGCACTTCAAGATCAACATCCGGAAAACGCCATTGTCCATCCTGTGCTAATCTGGCTCCCATCAATTGGCCATTCCTATCCAGCAAAACCGTGCTATAGGATGAATTGAAAAGAGGATCAGGCAAACAAAACCACCATGCCACCAACAGTAACAATACTACTCCACAATAAACATATCGGCGCTTAACCATAATTTCTCAAAATAGCTTATAAGCTTATTGGTTTATAAGTTTATTAAACATACCCAGACAAAACCAAATCTAATAAACCTATAACCTTATAAACCTATAACCTTATAAACCTATAACCTTATAAACCTATAACCTTATAAACCTATAACCTTATAAACCTATAACCTTATAAACCTATAACCTTATAAACCCATAACCTTATAAACCTATAACCTCATAAGCCTTTATATCGGTTTCTTCCCTGCATTACCCGGTACCACTTCAACCCATCTTCCGGGTATTCTCGCTCTCACCTGGTGAGAATACATAGCTTCGCACATGATGTCAGGCAACCAATACCTGCCCGCATACGTAGCCGTCATCATGAAATGATAGGTCCATACACCGCGGTCCATACTGAAAAATTCATTTACACGATCATCGCGTATGTCATCATACTCCGTAACACTATTTGCAAATCTTCCTTCGAATTGATCCATACGCTGGTTACTCAATTCCCATCCAGATGGGAATAAATACGAAAGCGCCATTTCATCAAGGTGAGTTGTGAATGTTCCCGGATTAGTTACTGCTATCTGCACCACGAAATCCTGTCCCTGGTTCAATTTATCGGGACTGATTTCCTTGCCGGCTATGTTCAGGTATTTCACTTTGAGACTGAGATTATTTTTCACCTCGGCAGTTACACCTTTCAGCGGCCGGCCTGTCCCGGTTACTCTTAAAAAAACAGGATCTGAAGATGTATTTTCTACTGTCATCGTTTCTGAATTCACATCCAGCTTCCTGAGTACAATTCCTTTAGTAGTACTAACAGATTCAGGTGATTTTCCGGATTGCGTTATCGTAGCTTTTAATTGCTTTCCTGAAAATTGTTTTGCAAGCTTTCCTAATGCAAGCAATGACCAGGATGTCGTTTGTGTACTATACCACAATTCGCTTGATAAACCGGCTGCAATAGTTCGGGCAATAGTCATCGCATCATCCTGCTTACCCAACAATAAAAACGTCTCCAGTATAAGGGCTTTGTCTCTCAGATCAGATCCATACGTGTATCCTAATTCTTCATAGGGTTTTACATCTGTACTCAGCTTATCGATGATTTGATTCGCTACATCATTTCGCTTTCCTAATGCATATGCACCCGCCAATAACCAGGATGCTGCCGGATCAAGATCTTTTTCTGTTCTTAACCTGTTCATCATTCCCCAAAGAGGCTGACCATCCAGCGCAAGGGTATACAATCTATAGGCCTGTGTGACATCCTCCCGATAATATTGGCGTGGTGTGTATGCTTGTGCATCTTTTTTCTCTGCACTTCTCCATCCATCCATCATAGACTTATCTACAGTATACCCTGCATGAACAGCCTCAACCAGAAAGTGCCCTGCATAACTATTCGACCAGCTATCCCTGAAATTCTCACCCGGCCAATAACTAAATCCTCCGGAAGGCAACGTAAATAATCGCAGACTTGAAATACCATCCTGAATATTTTTTCTCACCTGCTTCTCTTGCTCAGTTGTCAGGTCTGTCAACGCCGCCAGGTAAAGTTGTGGAAATACAGATGACAAAGTTTGCTCAATGCATCCATATGGATAATGGATCAGGTACTCAAGTCGCTTCTGCAGATTGATCGGAGGCATTTGAGACAATTCAACACTTGCCTCATTTGTTCCTTTCATACCGGGTAATGGAATTTTTCCGGTCCATTTTTGTCCGGGGGTAATCGTAGCCGCTACCACTTCTGTCAATGGGGGATTTGGAAGTCGTACATCCAATTCTACATGCTGACTTGTAGATGTACTTCCTGATTTAGAAGTAATATCTACTTTCAATAATCCCGGTTTGTCCGCTATTTTCAAATTAAAGAACACCATCTTATCACCTTGGGTGGCAAATTGTAGGTTCTGTGTTCCACCATCTGCCATTGAAGCCATGTCATTAGTTGTGACTTGCACATCTACCGAATGCATGTTGTCAGCCATTGCATACACGTTGACAGGGAGTGTGATTGTTTCTCCTGGTGACACCACTCTTGGCAAAGTTGGATACATCATGAGGTCAGCTTTCACTGTCGCCGTTTTTTCTGCTGCGCCCCATCTCTTCCGGTCAGAAGCAACTAACATCACTCGGACTGCCCCTACATAACTGGGCATCTTAAACGTATGCGTTTTTTTCTGCCCTGCATCAAGATAAAATGGTCCCAGGTGCATTACCACAGGTTTGAATCGCTGTGCCTGGGGAGCATCCACTAATTTCGCAGCACCATCACCTCCGAGACTCAACAAACGATCTATGGTTCCTCCATATCCGCCCAACACCTGGTCAAACATATCCCACGTCTGCACGGCAAGCGCCTCCTGCCGGTGAAAATATTCCCATGGATCCGGTGATTGAAATCGCGTCAACCCCAGCAAACCTTCATCGACCACGGCAATGGTATACGCCATCGGAAGTTTGTCTTTTTCACTAACTGATACTGTGAATTCTTTATCAGGTTGCAATACATCTGAAACGGCAAGGATCGGATGAAGCAAAGTTGTCGGATCAGATACCATGATTGGCAGCACACCATACATCCTCAGCGGCATATCATTCGAACTATGCTCATAAGGCTGTACATGACTTACAAAAGCATACACATTGGGCATCATGTCAGCAGTAGCATCCAGTGTGATCTGTGTTTGATCAGAAGTGACATCATACCATTTTGAGGTTAGGACCTTGTTATTCTTTTCAAGTGTCAGCAATATTTTACTGCCGGATGCTGAAGGAATATTCAATTTTATTTTATCACCTACTTCATATTTTTCTTTATCTGCTGTAAAGGTCAGGCGGTTAGCTGCATCATTAGTACTGGAGGGATCACCCCATGAACCGGCATAGTAAAATTTGCCGCTACAATGTCCTGACTGTGTATCACACACGCGAACCATGTAAGCACCATATGTAGAAGGTTTAATCTTATAGTTTACGATTCCGTTCCCGCCTGTCGTGACTGTATCAATATGGATAGCTCCCAAATGCAATTCAGAATTGTATTGAGTGATATCCCCACCTGTTTGATCCCACCACCATCGCCAGTTTGCATTATAAAGTCCAACTGTCAAAGTATGGCCACTCGCACCTTTACCTGCGCTGGTTACAGAAGCAAGACGCACATCATTCGGCTCATTGATTTTCATTTCTTCATACCCCCAGCGGTTTGCGGGAATAGAAATACCTGCATAATGATCATAGGGATGAAAAATAGTTGAGTTATGATCCGTACTGAAATCTCCCCCTGATTCAAATACACGTGTCTTCAAATTCATGGTGAGTTGTCCTTCAGGAAGAGATTCCCTGATATTAGGAAGAGTAATCTGGGCTTTGCCCTGTGCATCAAGCGTACCATCAAAAATGCTGGTCACCGTGGATGGCGTTTTTCTCGCAGGATCAGAAAATGTAAAGTCTTTAAAACCAACAGGCGAAAATTCCAGTGGGCTGAATTGCGCCTCCACAATAGCTTTAAGATTTGCAGCGGGAGCACCAAAAAGCCATGAAGATTCGAGATCTATTTTTCCGCCTTCTGTGAAGGTTAGTTCTTTTGGCAGTTTCGCATCGACCTTCAGTCGGTTAGGTTTGATGGTTTCAATGCGCAATGCTTTTGTGAAAACAGCATCACCTGCTTCAACTTTAGCTATCCATGTTCCTGTCGGAGCAGTTGTAGAGGTCCTGAAGGCCAGGTCATAAATGCCTCCGATCGAAATTGGGCTCGTTCTCTGCACATCTTTTTGGCCAAGCGGGTTTGTCACCGTCAGATTGACAGGATGGCGGTCATCAATTTTTCCCTCCGGATCCCAAAGAATAAAATTGAGGTGAACAGAATCTCCCGGACGCCACACATCACGCTCTGTATATATATAACCGCGAAGTCCTGATTGATACCCTGTTCCACCTGCATTAAATTCGCTCAGCGAAAGCGAAAGTCCATCCGCCATGCGCAGATATCCTTTTTGGTTGCCATCCGTGGCAACAACAAAAAAAGCTTTGCGTGGAATTTCTGTGGATACATCTCCCTGAGTTGATGTTGCAGATTTATTTAAAAGTTGTTGTTGATAATCATAGATCTCAATTGTCACGCCTGATTTAGGCTGCACGGTTCCAAGTGCATTGGCATACACCCATATATGTCCTTCATCATTTTGCTTTGCCGTCAGACCAATGTCTGATGCAAGGATGTTGCGGCTGATATATTTCTCAGGTCCATAATAAGCAGGATAACATGGGTCATCCGTTTGATCCCAGTCAAAATCTTCGTAATGATAATCATAGGACCACATTGAAACCATTTCACCATAAGGTGCTTTTTCTTCTTCAGCCTCCGTTGGTTCTTTGTAGCAATCGAGATAAGTATCTGTTCCTTTAAATCCAATTCTTACCTGGTATATGCTTCCGGGTGCAAGAGTTACTAACGGACCAAGATCAAGAGCATAGCGCGTCCAGATAAATTTGTTGTCTCGATCGGTCATCGATTGGAGATCAATATTTTTCTGAAGGATGATTTGTCCTACAGGTTCAAGATTATATTGATCCTCTAATCCGTTCTCCTGTAAATATTGAAGAATATTATTTTCAAATATCCGCATTACTTCCACCTGTACTGATTTAAGATTTATCGCTTCAAATGGAAATATGATTTGTGTATTGCCAGGTGTGATCACTCCTGAACCTACAAGTCGCAAGGATGGTTTTGCATCTTCCAGTGATACATCCATTGTGATGGGCTTTCCTAATTCTTTGCCACTGGCGGATGCTATTTTCTCGCTCAGTTGAATAGACAACTGACCTTTTTTACTATTCGCTTCTGTAGTCATATGATCACTTACCGATTCCTCCGGGTAGATCGAAAGGATATAATCATTTTTGCTCAGCTTAAATCCTTCTGTGCTGCCATTGATTGTGACCAATCCTTTTAAGTCCTGGTTCGGATCAAGCTTTTGAGAAAAATAAATTGAGATTTTTTTGTCCCCATCATCCCCTGGTTCAAATGATATCACACTGAGTACATCTCCTTTTGGAATTTCAATGCTTCTGTGACCTGTTTCTTTCGAACCGAACGATTCACCACTCCACTGGAAATCAAGTTTTGAATCCGGAGTAATTCCGTCAATCACCCAATCGTGAGAATATCCATCTGTACTGTGAAACCAATTAATAGATTCCATTTTCCCGTTGGGTTTTACTACGAAAGCTTTTTCAAGCTGCTGTGAATCAATTTTCACAGAGGTGGTTACCCTTCCTCTAATTGAATAGTTAGGTGTGTCGCCATCAAATTCGGGTACTAATGGATCGAACGACACCATCATTCGTACAGGCTTGACTTCAAAATTGAAGACCACCTTTTTCATTTTAGGATCCAGATCCTTAATTACCCTATCGAGATTGACTTGTAGCTGGTACGCCTGGCCGGGTTTCCAGCCATTATCAGGTCTGAAAGCCAGTGTCATATTGTCCTCCCAGTAAGCTGTTCCTTTAATATCCGGATTGAAAGAAAAGACAGAAGCTGTCTGGGTGGTATCTGGTGTCACAGCGAACCGGATTCTGACCGGATCAGAGACATCAATGACGGAAGGGACCCGGGCTGCGATATAGCGTCCGATTTCTTCAGAAGAATAGGTGGTGGGTTTAAAACCTTTTTTACACGAGATGATGAGCGACAAGAAAAGACATAGGCTCAGTGTCCGGGAGAGGTAGCGCATACAATAGAGTTTTGGTTGGTTTGAGGGCATAAATTTACTTTACTCTTTGAAGTAAAAGAGGAATCTTTTATCAACGGGCGGGAATAGTTAATTACCGGTCATGTTGGAACGGGATAAAAGTAGCATCTGACAGTTTCATCAGTTGACTTAGAGGCAATATTTCAAATCGTCTACAACTAGGATTGTACAATGGATTTCACTATATTACTCTTATAAATTTCATCATTCTTTTGTGAGTATTTTATTTTAGTATGAAAATACTGTATATAGTTTCGACTTTATTCTGGCTGAACACACATGCCTTCAGCCAACAACCCTTTCTACTTTCTTTAGAACAACCTGAAATTGATGTAATAAGTGATGTCACCCAAATAGAGGATCGATTTTATTTTATCCAAAATAGAATAACAAATTTAGTTTTAGGTAATCCTGCATCGGATTACGATAGTTATTCTGATATTTTCATTACAGACGAAACTGGAAACATCCTTGAACAATATAATTTGAATGGTTATCGAACACAATATCAAAGGATATTAAAAGTTGACGGAAACGATTTATACCTGGTAGGCTATTTAAAAACGGATACATGTCAATCCAGATTGGTCATTTCAAAATATAATATTTTAACTCATCAGTTGAATCATATTATGTTCTATGATTTCTGCATGAATATTATGATGAAAATTAAAATTGTTAAGGCCCTTTACGGACAAACTTATATTGAGGAATATCACTCATCAGGACCAAGTATAGTTAAGCAAATTTTAAATATTGATTCAAATTATACAATTACCCCTATTTTTGATGATATGTCTTTTAGCGAATCACTATCTGTCGATTTCTCCCGTAAGGGATATCTTATAGCTTCAAGTGATCTTTATAATTTTTATGATGAAAATTTTATTTACAGGAAACAAAAACTTTTAAATGAAGATGCATTTTATATAAATGAATCACGTGAACCATTTGGAAATAGTTTAATTCTTGTAGAAACCATACAACCCAGAAGTGATTTACCAAATCCAGGGGCTCAAATCATGCTCATAGACAGCAATATGAACATAAAACATAAAGTGTCTTTTATTCCTTTGAATGATTTTCATGGTTCTATGAATTTACCTTTTTTTGAAGGAATCAGTATTAAAAATGAAAATGAAATTTGGGCAACAGGCCATTTTCACATTAATCCACCCGATTATGATACTTCATTTTATTTCATCGCTAAATTGGATAGCAATTTGAATATTATCTGTCAACATTTTTTAGGAAACGACACGAAATACAGAATTTATGGAATCCGTAGTCTTCAGAGTGGAGGAGCGATTATTTTTGGTAGCCGATTAAGAGAAGGCCTATCAATTAACGAAGGTGAGGATGTTTTTGCATTAAGAGTTGGTGAAAATTGCGAGCTTCCAACTACCGTATCCGCAAATGGACCTGCTGAAACCTTAGTTTCGATATCCGCATATCCAAACCCCGGAATAAACGACCTGACATTTTCCATCAATGGATTTGACCCTTCCTCCTTACGCGTAGAATTAGTGGATGGATCAGGAAAAACATTATTTACCAAAACAGACATTTCTAATTCAATTCAGATTCCTCAACTTCCTGCCGGCCAGTATTTCTACAGGATCCTTAAAGCTGAAAGATTACTTGGAGTCGGTTCCTGGGTGAAAGAATAACAGACTGACATCCCGCTTCGACTTCCATTGACCTTTGTCTTTCGTCCTTGGTCCTTAAGCACTATCTTTGCCTCATGGCTGATTTTAACCTGATAATGCCCAAAATGGGCGAAAGCATAATGGAAGCTACCATCCTCCGGTGGCTGAAAAAACCCGGTGACCAGGTAGCCCTGGATGAAACTATCCTTGAAATAGCAACAGATAAAGTAGATAGCGAAATTCCATCGCCGGTAGCCGGAAGACTTGAAAAAATCATATTCCAGGAAAATGCCGTCGTTCCCGTAGGTCAGACTATAGCCATCATAACTACAGAAGCAAAAGCCGGAGCCTCAAATGGCAATGGGTCTCCCAATCCCCCACAAAAAGAAAAACAAACCATTTCTACCCCACCGCCAATACAAAAGTCAGAAATAAAAGAGACACAGATAGTGCAACCTTCCAGGCCACCTGCAGTGCCTTATGTGCCCGTTTCAATATCTTCTTCAAGAGAACTTGTCTCAAACTCAAGCGGACGTTTCTACTCACCTCTGGTACGCAACATCGCCTCCTCAGAAGGCATCTCCCAGTCAGAGCTGGATCAGATCGAGGGGTCAGGACAGGATGGAAGAGTCACTAAAAGCGATATCCTCTCTTATGTGGTGGGAAGATTACAACCACAAATCACAAAAGAGGTCAATACGTCACAAAGAGATGAATTCACTCAGGTAACAAAATCATCTCCTTCTGTAAGCGCTGATGGCGGAACAGAGATCATAGAAATGGATCGCATGCGCAAGCTGATCGCAGAGCATATGGTCCGATCAAAACATACATCACCTCACGTCACCTCTTTTGTTGAAGCAGATGTGACCGATATGGTCATGTGGCGTGAAAAAATCAAGGACACCTTTCAACACAAATACGGAGAGAAAATAACGTACACACCCATTTTCATTGAAGCCGTCGTAAAAGCTATTCGCGATTTTCCTATGATCAATGTTTCAGTGGATGGTGATAAAATAATTCTCAAAAAATTTATCAACATCGGCATGGCTGCTGCGTTGCCTAGCGGGAATTTAATCGTTCCGGTCATCAACAATGCAGATGGTTACAACCTCATGGGTCTGACAAAAGCGGTCAATGATCTCGCAAGAAGAGCTCGTGCCAACAAGTTGAAGCCAGAAGAGATCCAGGGAGGGACATTTACCATTACGAATGTTGGAACTTTTGGCAATGTGATGGGCACACCGATTATCAATCAGCCCCAGGTAGCAATCCTTGCCACCGGTGCAATCCGGAAAAAACCTGGGGTTGTCGAAACGCCCTATGGTGATCTGATTGCCATCAGGCATTATATGTTTCTTTCATTATCCTACGATCATCGTGTCGTCGATGGGTTCCTTGGAGGCTCCTTTTTGAGAAAAATTGCGGATTACCTGGAATCTTTTGATCCACATAGGGAGATTTAACGTTCTAAAAAACTACGTGATCAGAATCATCTCCATATGGCAAGCCCGCCGGCTCATTGTTCTATTCATATCTGTGATTTGCATTTCGCATGCATCCGGCCAGGGATCCGTATCTGTCCAACAGCAAAGGGCAGAAAAATATTTCAATTCAGGTGATTTCAGATCAGCACTGAAAATGTATCGCCTCGCCGGCCTGGATCATTCTACTAACAAAAAAATTCTTTTGTCTATTGGGATTTGTTTATACGAAATCAATGATGTCGACAGTGCTATCAGGATATTTCAGTCTTTAATCGATCAGGGCAAGACAAGTGCCGACGTCTTTTTATACATGGGCAGGTCCTATCAGGCCAAACATATTTTTATTGAAGCCATTTCATGGTATAAGAGGTTTATTGCAAATTCAAAAACCAACAGTGCAACGGTGCAATGGGCAAAAGATGAACTCACGCGCTGTGCTAACGGTGCACGATTAAAATATGCTGAAGAAGAAGCCTATATTGAAAATGCAGGCACCAGTCTAAATACGCAATTTGCTGAATTTGGAGTCAAGAACAGTCCCACGAGCATTGATAAAATTTATTTTAATTCGAACAGGTCAGTTAATGGCGTTGATCAGGAATTGAATTATAATGTAGATATTTTCAGCACATCCCTGATCAATGGAAAATGGACGATTCCTGCTGCGTTGCCTTCCAGTATCAATTCTGGTAATTATGACCAGGTGTTTGGCTTCAGTACCGATGGACAAATACTTTATTTCCTGACACCGTTGCGAAATGAATTTAAAATCATGACCGACACATTTTCAGGCCAGGAGGGAGTCGCATACCAGGGATTGTTTTTGGGCCCATATCGTCCTGACAATGGTGGAACAGATTTAACTTTTTTCAATGACACGATTTGTTTGTTTTCATCCAATGCACCCGGTGGATATGGTGGTTATGATTTATATATTTCAATGTTGCACGATGGGATCTGGTCCAGGGCAGCTAATCTGGGGCCAACGATAAATTCTTTTTATAATGAACGTTACCCCTTTCTGACCAAGAATGGTCAAACATTATTCTACTCTTCTGACAATCTCGAAAGTGTCGGGGGTCTTGACATATTCCGTTCTGTTTTTGATACGGAAAAGATGACCTGGTCTTTGCCTGAAAATCTTGGAATACCATTCAATTCGTCGCTTGATGACGGAGGAATGGTCCTGACACCCGACGGGATGACCGGATATTTTAATTCAAACCGGAAAAGCGGATATGGCGATCATGATTTGTATCGTGTGTTTTTTAAACAGCCTGTGAAAGCACATCAGGAGATTTCCCTTGTACCCACGTACTATCAAATGCTGCTCCTGAAGGGACTTGAGGAAGTCATACCCGGGTATCCTGAGAAGCCAATAGACGTGAAGGAGTATTTTATCTCGCATTTATTTGTTGATGAAAACAGCGATATCCTTGAGCCTCAGAATATCAAAAAGCTTGATTTGCTGGCCAATCTTTTATTAATCTATCCCCAAATCATTGCTGAGCTCAGCGGATTTGAAATTCCCGCAGGGCAACCAACTTTTAATCTATATTTTTCAATAAAGCAGGTTGAACAAGCGGCAGATTATTTAATACGAAAAGGAGTTCAACCCAATAGGCTCATCCTGAAAGGATATGGTTCTTCATTTCCCTTAGTTCTAAATCTTCCTGACAATCCCAACAGCCCTGTCTTTTTGAAATTAAATCATCGTATCGAAATTGGATTACATCATTTTGAAGATGAACCTGTCATCACCCACATTGAAAACATTCCGGTTTCAGACAAACTTCGTGATCCTCTTAGCAAACCATTTTCTGCTCTTAGACATGAGATGTATTACAGCGTCCAGATAGCTTCTATCAACCAGATTCTGCAAAATGCAATTCTTGAATCAACACCAGAACTCTTCATTGAAGTAGATAATGCTCAGGGCAATTATTTGTATATGTCAGGAATGCTGACTACCTACAAAGTAGCAGAAAAGAAGCTTGATGAAATGATCTCTTTTGGTTTCACCGATGCGTTTATCGTGCCCTATGTCGATGGCATCAGAATAAATCTAGATGAAATTCCCGGCTACGCTACCCAATATCCGGATTTGATGAACTATCTCGTAAAATCAAAAAAGTAATTCAATTCCCCAGGCGGTATTTACATTTTCTAAGCATTAAACATTTAAACACTTAAACACTTAAACCAACTAATAATATCCTTCCCCCTTCAAATATTCCGCTATATCTTCTCCTTCCTTCACCAGGTACGTTTTAAATCCAAGCTTTTCGGCAACATCAATATTCTCCTTCACATCATCCATGTATAGTGTAAGCGATGGTGTCATAAATGCATCATCGATGACATGTTTGTAGATCGAAGGAAGCGGTTTCCGATCCCCTATAAGATGTGAATAATAGGCTTGGTCAAAAAACTTTTTTTCGAAATCTTCTATCCCATGGATTCTTTTGACATACGCGTGTACCCAGTCCAGATGCAGCTCATTTGTATTGCTGAGCAGATATACATTGAAATTGGGACGAAGCATAAGTAGCATTGCGATCCGGTACTGCGGTATTCCGATCAGCATACCATTCCAGGCTTCTACGATATCCAGTGCCTGCACAGTTGGCTTGCTCTGGCTGATCAATGTATTAATAAAAATTTCAGTGGAAACTCTTCCACACTCATATTCAATTGCTATCCGTTCAATGAGCTTTTTATCGGCATCCGGACGAAACAATTTATCCAGGTCATTGAAAGTCTTGTCTATATCCAGGTC
>JBDSPM010000286.1:0-3869 GCA_039930325.1 Saprospiraceae bacterium | reverse complement strand
CAGCATTTTGTTATATCTTAATCTTATTAATAAATTATTGCAAAATAATTTCCATATTCGAAAATTTCAGTAATGAATGAAATTAGTGAAGAGACACTTCGACTCATCTCGAACAAGTTCGACTGATGCAGCTCAGTGCGAGAAAGTGAAAATGATGGATGAATCGTGAGTGGAGTTGTGAGTTGTGAATATCATGTAGTGAGCTCCATCGGAGCGAAATCTCTGTAGCCGAAAGGCCAACAATAATATCAAAGCTCCATCGGAGCGAAATCTCTGTAGCCGATCGGCCAACAAGAATATCTGAGCTCCATCGTAGCAACCTCTCTATATCCGATCGGCCAACAAGAATATCAACCTCCATCGTAGCAACCTCTCTATATCCGATAGGCCAACAAGAATATCTGAGCTCCATCAGAGCGACATCTCTGTAGCCAATAGGCCAAGAAAAATATCTGAGCTCCATCAGAGCGACATCTGTATAACCGATAGGCCAACAAGAATATCAAAGCTCCATCGGAGCGACATCTGTATAACCAATAGGCCAACAAGAATATCAACCTCCATTGTAGCAACCTCTCTATATCCGATAGGCCAACAAGAATATCAAAGCTCCATCGGAGCGACATCTCTGTAGCCGATAAGCCAAGAACAATATCTGAGCTCCATCGGAGCGACATCTTAAGGCAGAGACCTTCATAGGTGAATTGATTCTGCAAATAGGTTATCTTAAATTAGTCCATCATCATATGACAGGTCCTAAATTCCTGGCTACATTACCTCAAAGCAAAATTTTACCTTCAACAAAAATCTCAAACCATGCATAAAGTAAGAATCAGCAACTACCTCAATTTTCCCGGAACCACCGAAGAAGCATTTAATTTTTACAAAGACATTTTCCATGGTCAGTTCATCGCGGACGGCTTTCAGCGATTTGGAGATTTTCCGCCTCAGGAAGGAATGCCCCCCTTATCAGATGCGGATAAAAAATTAATTATTCACATTGCAATGGAGATTCTTGGCGGCCATATCCTGATGGGGACGGATGCTCCGGAAAGTATGGGCTTCAAAGTAGAATACGGCAATAACATGCACATTAATATCGAGCCTGAATCGAGAGAAGAAACCACGAGGATATTTGAAGCATTGTCAGATGGTGGAAAAATCACCATGGCATTGCAGGATATGTTCTGGGGTGCGTATTACGGAAGCTGTACGGATAAATATGGAATCAATTGGATGGTTAATTTTTCGGTGAACCAGGAGGGGTAAAATCATGAAAGAAAAATGGGATGAACGATATAGTCAAAAGGAATTTGCTTATGGCGAACGACCTAATGACTTTCTGAAAGAACAACTTAATAAAATTCCTGTAGGAATTATACTTTTTCCGGCAGAAGGAGAAGGAAGAAACGCAGTGTATGCTGCTGCGCTTGGTTGGAAAGTTTTTGCTTTTGACCAAAGCATGGAAGGCAAAAAGAAAGCCAGTCAATTAGCGGACAAACACCAGGTGGATATTAATTATGAGGTTGGAGAATTTCAATCCTTGACTTACCAGGTCAATCAATTTGATGCCTTGGCTTTAATTTATGCCCATTTCCCGGCTGATAAAAAATCAGAATATCACAAGATATTGACAACCTATCTACGAACAGGTGGAATATTGATTTTCGAAGCTTTTAGCAAAAGACATTTGGAATATAACAGCATAGATGAGAGGGTGGGAGGACCCAAAGAAATAGGAATGTTATTTTCTATGGATGAAATAAAATCTGACTTTGAGAATTTTGAAATTATAGAGTTAGCTGAGCAGGAAATTGAGCTAAATGAAGGTTTGTATCACAATGGGAAAGGTTCAGTGATAAGATTTGTTGGCCGAAAAAAATAAACTGAGGGGCTCAGTCAAAACACCGCCTCTTTATTATATTTTCCTCTATATTCCAATGGCGACATTCCTGTAATTTTTCTAAAAACTTCGCGAAATGCCTTCATGTCGGAGTAACCTACCTCATACATTACTTCGGATATGGTCTTGCGGCTGGATTCAAACGATTTCTTGGCGGATTCGATTTTTACTCTCTGTGCATATTCCACAGGAGTATTGCCGGTGGCTTTGATGAATCTTCTGTCAAAGTTTCGTCTGCCGACAGCAAGTCCTGAAGACAGTTGCTCAATGGAAATTTTTTCATGCAATTTACTTTCAATAAAGGCCTGCGCTTTTTTTACCATTTCATCTCCATGCAGTTTCTGGCCTTTAAAAATGATAAAGGATGACTGGCTGTGTCTGTCCATTTCGATCTGAAATACTTTTGAACAGAAAATGGCGGTTTGCCTGTCGTAATATTTCTCAACCAGATAAATCACGAGGTTCAGAAATGAATATGCACCTCCATTTGTATAAATTCCATGTTCATCGGTGATTAATTTATCAGCCTGCAAATTCACTTTTGGAAACATATTTCTGAATGTATCCGCTGCAGACCAGTGTGTAGAGCAATTTTTTCCATCGAGCAAGCCTGATGATGCGAGCATAAACGCACCAGTGCAAATGCTTGCTATCTCAGCCCCTCCCTTATATTGTTTCGCTATCCAATCCAACATAGATTTGTTTTCCTTCACCGCTTTTTGATAATTATGGTTCAGCGACGGTATGATGATGAGATTGGTTTTGGTGACAGAGGATATATGGACATGCGGTTTTACCGAGAACAAACCGTCATAGAAATCCACTTTTTTTGAAATACCTGCTAATTCAATTTTGAATAACTCCTTCCTGCCGTTTTCTTTCCAATAGGTATTGGCCCTGGAAAATATTTTATAAGCGCCCACTATGCTGCTGAGGTTGTTCTCTCCATCAGGTACGAGTATGGTAAGATGCCGCATTGATTATTTTTGGCAAATATAGGAATTTGTTATGTCCAAATCAACCCGTCATAATGTCCATTTTGCACCTCTCTAAGGTAAAATTTAGACAATACATTTGCAAAGAGAAAAGAGAAGAGCGAAAAGAGAAGAGCGAAAAGAGAAGAGCGAAAAGTGAAAAGTCGAGCTCGGCGAGATCCCGCGTTTTACGAAGTAATGTCGCGGGATGAAAAGAGATAAGAGTATTGAGTATTGTGTACTGGGTATTGAGACAAAAAAGTAGATATATTAATCTGCGAAAATTTGCGGAATTAACGGCAAAAAAAGTACAGATCAGGGGCAGGGTTGAAATTAATTCGTGATAAGTAGTGCAATTACTGCCGAGAAAAGGGCAAAGTTAAAAGAGAATTTAATTTGCGTTAATCTGCGAAAATTTGCGGCAAATAAATTATAAAGGAGGGGTGAAGAAATTATTTGATACATAGAATTATAACCATGCAGAAAATGAAAACATCTGATTATACCATATCCTTTTTGGTAGACCAAACTCCAAAAGAAGCATTTGAGGCCATCAATAACGTACGAGGATGGTGGTCAGAAACCATTGAAGGTAGTACGCACAAACTCAATGATGAATTTAGATATCGTCATGAAGACATACATGATTCAAAGCAAAAGCTGGTAGAATTTATTCCGGATAAAAAAGTGGTTTGGCTTGTTACAGACAGTAAGCTCAGTTTTATCAAGCACAAAGATGAATGGACGAATACCAGGATTAGCTTTGAAATCGAAAGGAAAGGGGATATGACACAGATTCGTTTTACGCATTTGGGTTTAGTTCCCGAAGTAGAATGTTATGATTCCTGTTCAGGTGGATGGAGTTATTACCTGAATCAAAGCCTATTGCCATTGATCACCACCGGTACAGGACGACCCGACAAGAAGGAAAAAAAGTGAAAAGTGATGCTTCGACCTGCTAAACTCGCGGCAAGAAGGGCATGGAGCAGGGG
>JBDSPM010000285.1:0-7023 GCA_039930325.1 Saprospiraceae bacterium | reverse complement strand
CACTTGGTTCAGCATTCTTCAAGAATGTCGAATGCTTTTTTCCATTGGAATGAATTCCAATGTGAAAATATCTTCCGTGCCGATGGCACTTGGTTCAGCATTCTTAAGAATGCCGAATGCTTTTTTTCTATTGGAATGAATTCCAATGTGAAAATATCTTCCGTGCCGATGGCACTTAGTTCAGCATTCTTCAAGAATGCCGAATGCTTTTTTTCCATTGGAATGAATTCCAATGTGAAAATATCTTCCGTGCCGATGGCACTTGGGTCAACATTCTTACGAATGTTGATTTCTTCTGCGCTGAAGTTAATTTTCCTCGCGGGAGGAAAGATCATATTCAAGATGCAGTTTATCGGAAATATTTCGAGAATAATGGACTAAGCCAATCCCAAGGGCATAGATTTCTTCACCAGTCCATTCAGAGGTTGTCCAGCCTGCGTCTTCTGTTTCAAATTTATCTTCTGTTCTGAACCGGATCGCGGGGATGATTTTTCCATCATGGACCCAGGTAGCAGGACCCAAAAATCGACGCCTTCTTTCCAGGATGATATGAAGTGAGTCGCCTGGCTGCCACCATTCCAATTTTGTGAGCCAAACCTTCGAGGAATCCATCGCATCAAAAGGAAATTTGCTCGCGGATAAAACCTTTACGGGTATTCTTTGAACGCTGCCGGAAACAGGATAAGAATACAAAACCAGTGAATCAATGATCAACCCATTATAGTCGATTTGTTCGTATTGTTTTTGTACAACTTGTTGCCTGCTATCATAGTTTATACTGGTGATGTGGTTTTTTGAGGTCAATGTATGTTCCCATATCTCCTGATCAGCCGAAGTATCGATGATATTCCGATAAGAATACCTCATACCAGACGAGGGAAAGGAAGACACTGGCAAATAATATGCAGATAGATCCTTCAGATTATGATTGGAATCTCTGCAATTCGTCAGAAATATGAACAAACACATGACAATTTGGCATAGAACGCATCGTGTGGTATGGTATCTGATCATATCTTTACACTTTATAACTGATAACCAATAACATGTTCAAATTCATCACCAAAGTATTTGGTTCGAAATATGATCGGGATGTCAAGACCTATGGTCCAAATGTCGAGATCATCAATGATTTTGCCTCTCAATACGAGTCCCTGACGAACGATGCGCTTCGCCAAAAGACGTTTGAGTTCAAGGATCGCATACGTGAATATCTGAAAGATATCGATGCTGAAATTGATACATTAAAAACAGATGCGGAAGAAGAAGTTGACTTCACTGTAAAAGAAGAGCTCTACAAGGAGCTGGATGAAGTCACCAAGGAAAGGGACAAAACTTTGGAAGAAATCCTGAAAGTGATACTTCCTGAGGCTTTTGCGGTAGTCAAAGAAACATGTCGCCGTTTTGTTCAGAATGAAAACCTGGTAGTAGACGCTACTGATTTTGACCGGAACCTGGCAGCCAGCAAATCATACATTACGATAGAAGGTGATAAAGCTTCCTGGAAAAATGAATGGATGGCTGCGGGTGGGCACATTCGCTGGAACATGGTTCCTTATGATGTTCAGTTGATTGGTGGCATGGTGCTTCATGATGGCAAGGTTGCAGAAATGGGAACGGGTGAGGGGAAAACACTCGTGGCAACTCTGCCTGCCTATCTGAATGCACTTGCAGAACAAGGCGTGCATATCGTGACTGTCAATGACTATCTCGCGCGACGGGATGGTGAATGGGTCGGTCCTATTTTTGAATTCCTATTCATGACGGTCGACTGCATCGACAAGCATAAACCTCATTCCAATGAACGGAAGCAGGCGTATCAAAGAGACATTACCTATGGAACCAATAGTGAATTTGGTTTTGACTATTTGAGGGACAACATGGTAAGGTCCCCTGATGAGCAGGTGCAGCGTAAACATCACTATTGCATGGTGGATGAGGTGGATTCGGTATTGATTGATGACGCACGTACACCATTGATTATATCTGGTCCCGTTCCTGAAGGAATGGAAGAGCAGGAGTATATGGAGCTCAAGCCATATGTTGAAAAATTAATTGACGCTCAGCGCAGATTGTCCACACAATATCTGACGGAAGCACGTAAGCTTTATAATGAAGGCAAAACAGGTCCACAGGAAGGAGAGGCCGGTATAGCATTGTTGCGATCCTATCGTGCTCTGCCAAAAAATCGTCCCCTGATCAAATTCTTATCTGAAGAAGGTGTAAAAGTTCTTTTGCAAAAAACAGAGAATTTCTACATGCAGGAGCAGAACAAGAGAATGCACATAGCTGATGAACCATTGCTCTTCACCATCGATGAAAAAAACAGGCAGATCGAGCTGACAGAAAGAGGGACGGATTATCTGTCAAAATATAATTCGGATACCAATTTCTTTATCCTTCCGGATATCGCTTCTGAAATGCAGGCGATCACGGATAACCAAACTCTGGAAGGCGATGCCATGGCTGAAGCCAGGCAACAATTAGCGCAGGATTTTTCGATTAAGTCACGACGCCTACATGCTATCAATCAATTGCTGAAAGCATACACCTTGTTTGAGCGCGATGAAGAATATGTCGTCATCGAAGGCAATGTGAAGATTGTAGATGAATCAACAGGCCGACTTATGGAAGGCCGGAGATATTCTGATGGATTGCACCAGGCGCTTGAGGCAAAAGAAAATGTCAAGGTTGGTGAGATCACACAAACTTATGCAACCGTAACCCTGCAGAATTATTTCAGAATGTATCATAAGCTTGCGGGTATGACCGGTACCGCAGAAACTGAAGCGAGTGAATTGTGGCAGATCTATAAGCTAGACGTAGTCGTCATTCCAACGAACAGACCCGTAGTGCGAGATGACAGGGAAGATTTGGTGTTCAAAACCGCACGTGAAAAATATAATACTGTCATAGATGATATCGTCAAGCTCACGCAGGAAGGAAGACCTGTCCTGGTGGGAACGACCTCGGTTGATATATCTGAAAAACTGAGTCGTATGCTGCAGCTTCGTGGCCTACCGCATAATGTACTTAATGCCAAGCAACATCAGCGTGAGGCTGAAATTGTAGCTGAAGCAGGACATGCCAGCCGTGTGACCATTGCCACGAATATGGCTGGTAGAGGAACGGATATCAAGCTTGGCCCGGGAGTAAAAGATGCCGGTGGCCTGGCTATCATAGGAACAGAACGGCATGACTCGCGTCGTGTGGATCGGCAGCTTCGAGGACGTTCAGGACGCCAGGGGGATCCGGGTTCATCGCAGTTCTATGTTTCTCTGGAAGATAACCTTATGCGTCTTTTTCACTCTGAGCGTATTGCGAAAGTGATGGACAGCATGGGGCATAAAGAAGGAGAGGTGATCCAGCATTCAATGGTCACAAAATCTATCGAGCGTGCGCAGAAGAAAGTGGAAGAAAATAATTTTGGCATCCGGAAACGTCTTCTCGAATATGATGACGTGATGAATATCCAGCGGGAAGCTATTTACAGAAAACGTAAACATGCGCTTGAAGGCGCGCGCCTGCAGCTTGATCTCAATACGATGTTTATGTCTATGGCTGAGAACATCGTGGAGCGTTCAAAAAATGCAAACGATTACGAAGGATTTGTATCGGACAGCATAAGCATACTTGGTACCATTCCTGAAATCAAGGAAGACATATTCCTGGAATTAACCGGGGATGATCTTATCGAAAGCTTTCAACACCAGATCCAAAAAGATTATGAGCACAAGCGGTACAAAATAGCCGAAGTGCTGATGCCTGTGATTCGGAATGTATATGACAATGAAGGCCACCGTTATAAGCGAATCGCCGTGCCATATACAGATGGCCGGAAAAATGCGCTACCCGTTTCTGCGGATCTTAAAGAAGCCATTGATACCAAGGGCAAATCTGTAATGATCGATATCGAGAAGGCGGTCAGCTTATCCCTGATCGATGATAGCTGGAAGGAACATCTTCGTGACATGGATGAGCTGAAAGAATCTGCGCAAGCTGCTTCCTTCGAGCAAAAAGATCCGCTGGTAGTTTACAAGATGGAAGCTTATGAGCTTTTTGAAAATCTTGTTTACAAAGTCAACATGGAAGTTTGTTCTTACCTCATGAAAGGCAAACTTTTAATCAATGCGCCTGAAGAAGTACGAGAAGCCAGAGAGCAGAAGACGGATCTGAGCAAAGTGCGCACGAATAGAGTTGAAGAAGTCGCGCGTAAGACTGCTGCTGCAAATGCAGGTCGCAGACCGGAGGTAGTAGTTGAAACCGTCAGACGTGATGAACCAAAGGTTGGCCGTAATGATCCCTGCCCATGCGGAAGCGGGAAGAAGTACAAGCAGTGTCACGGGAAATAGGCAGGGAGCAGGGAGCATGGAGCATGGAGCATGTAGGGGCAAACCTATGTGTTTGCCCGAAACATGAAATACAATAAGCAATAGGCATTAAAAAAAATTACATTAATTAACATTATCTCACCTAATCCATAAAATTTTTTCGAGAGAATATCATTTATTTAAAGAGCCTCAACTGAACATGACGAGAGAATCGATGTGAGTAGTGATTACCTTTATACGTGCTATTTTAGCAATAAAAATTTATGACTAACAAAACTTCTGATCAACATATTCTTGTGACGGGTGGTGCCGGGTTTATAGGTTCGCATGTCGTTCGTCGCCTTGTGACACGATATCCGGGACATCGGATTTTTAATCTGGATGCTTTGACCTATGCAGGAAACCTGGACAACATCAAGGATATCGCAGACAACCCTAATTACACTTTTATAAAAGGTGACATAAATGATGCTACTCATGTTAACTCCATTCTTCGGGAGCATGATATAGATGGAATCATTCATCTCGCTGCTGAATCACATGTTGACAGGTCTATTGCTGATCCTTTAGCCTTTGTTCGCACAAATGTTATGGGTACAGGGATATTACTGGAATGCTGCAGGCAATATTGGAAGGAGACTTCAAAACCCATTAGATTTTATCATGTCTCCACAGATGAAGTGTATGGCGAGCTTGGGGACACCGGATATTTTACAGAAGAAACTGCGTATGATCCACGTAGCCCTTATTCAGCATCGAAGGCAGGAAGTGATCATCTTGTCAGGGCCTATCATTCAACCTATGGGTGCCCAACCCTGATCAGTAATTGCAGTAATAATTATGGCCCAAATCAATTTCCCGAAAAGCTGATTCCATTGATGATCAGGAATATAAAAGAAGGCCTTTCACTGCCCGTCTACGGTGAAGGCGCTAACATCCGGGACTGGCTCTATGTAAGTGACCACGCAGAAGCCATTGACCTGATCTATCATAAAGGTGAGGTCGGTGAAACGTATAATATCGGTGGAGGTACAGAAATGAAAAATATTGACCTGGTTCGCAACCTATGCAAACTGATGGATGATAAGATGGGACGGCTTTTAGGCAGCTCTGAAGAATTGATCACGTTTGTCAAAGACCGGGCAGGTCATGATCACAGGTATGCTATTGATTTCAGCAAGCTTAAAAATGAATTGGGCTGGAGGCCCGCTACGGATTTTAAAACAGGGCTTTCCAAAACGATTGACTGGTATCTCTCTCACCAGGATTGGGTCCGGAGAATTACAGATGGATCGTATAAGGAATACTATGAAAAACAATACAACACGAGTGAAGAGTGACACTTCGACTCATCTCGAACAAGTTCGACTGATGGAGCTCAGTGCAAGAGAGTGTGCTTGTGGTGTGCTCTCCATATGAAAAATAATTCGTGTGAATTCGTGTAATTCGTGGCAGAATAGATACTCGGTATTCTCTGTGTGAATTTAGTAAGGGTGGTGAGTATCTTTGAACAAATCCCTTTGGTTTGCATTTCTATTTGTTACCATAACAATCAACTTCTATGCTGCGCACCTCAATAATTAGCATTACATCTATATTCATCATCATTGCCTGCAGGCCGACAGACAAAGATGAAGTACAGACTGTTGCTCCTCCAGCTGTTACTGTCCCTGATAGTATGGTGAATACTGCACCAACCCTGACCAGGTTATGGAGTACTGAAGCCAGGCTTACCACACCAGAATCAGTATACTATGACACTACATCCAATCTTCTGTATGTTTCTTGTATAGGAGGTGTGCCACCGGATAAGAAAGATGGTGACGGATTCATCGCGAAAGTTGGTTTGGATGGGAAAGTAATTAATCTGAAATGGGCTACCGGACTTGACGGCCCTAAAGGAATGGGCAGAATAGGTAATACCCTATATGTCACTGATATTGACAGGGTAATCGCCATAGATATTTCAACGGGAAAGATCAGCAATAGCTGGAAAGTAGCGGGCGCTACATTTCTGAATGATATAGCTACTTCCAAGGATGGTGTAGTATATATTTCTGATTCGAATAAAAGTACAATCTATCATTTAATAAAGGGGAAAGTGACCCCGATGTTTGCAGACACTGCACTAAAAGGCACAAATGGATTATATGTTGATGGGAAAAATCTTCTCATCGCCGGTGATGGCAAAACGTATTCACTTGATATAGAAGGTAAGACGGTAAAAATATTTGCTGAAGGCATACCAGCAGGAGATGGAATAGAAAAATATAGATCCGGCCTATTCCAATCCAATTGGAATGGAGAAATTAATTACATCGATGCCGGTGGAAAGATTACAAAAATATTAGACACTAAACAGGTGAAGTTAAATACCGCCGATATCGAAGTCGCCGAAAATAAAAACCTGTTGTTTGTTCCGACTTTCTTTGGCAATAGTGTGACTGCGTATACAATTACACCTCAAGGCTCGAAATGATGTGAGTTGTGAGTTGTGAGTTGTGAGTTGTGAGTTGTGAATTGTGAGTTGTGAGTTGTGAGATGTGTATTTTGTTAACGCTCATCCTTATTCGTGAAGCGTCAATCGTCAATCGTGAGACTATTAGCCTAAAAAGTATCTTGCAAAACTTTTAATTGCCACGGCTTTTAAGCCGTGGTTAAGAATAAAAACATAATTCGGCTTTAGCCACTT
>JBDSPM010000284.1:0-6043 GCA_039930325.1 Saprospiraceae bacterium | reverse complement strand
GAAGCTCGCAGGGATGGATGAAAAAGTGATCACGATGACGTTTTCAGAATTTGGAAGACAGATTAGATCAAATGATAGCATGGGTTCTGATCATGGTACGGCTGCTCCATTAATGCTCTTCGGTCCTTGTGTAAAGCCGGGTGTCCTGGGTGATAATGCTCAGATCGACACAGCAGCAGACCCACAGGAAGGAGTGGCTTTACAGTATGATTTCAGATCGGTGTATGGGACGATATTAAAAGATTGGTTAGGCATGAGTGAAAAAGATGTAAAAGCGATCCTCAGTCCTGATATTCAATTCCTTCCTCTCATTGAAGGATGTTCCATATTCACAGCCATTCAGAATGAAGTATACAAAGATGTTCATTTCAAAATTTTCCCTAATCCGGCGTCAAGCAATACTACGTTAGAATGGCTTTCTAATGGAGCACCGTGGTCCGCGACGATGTTGGATAAATGGGGTCATGAAATTAAATCATGGTCAGGTGTAAAGGGATCAAACAACCTCGTTTCGCAAAAAGTGAACCTGCCTAACGTGCCAAATGGCCATTACTACATTCAATTGAAACAGGGCAATCAGAGTGTCACAAAAGGCATTGTAGTGAATTAAAAAAGGCAAAGCAGAAGGCAAAGTAAATTACCATAACCCTTTTCATTACCTTCTTTCATCGAGTACAAATACGGTTTTATTTTCCTGGTATAGAATACCAATTCTTGACGTGCTTCTTCACAGTAGAGCGGATTGAATTATATTGGATAAATTTGACTGTCTTAATTTGTATTTTAAATGAATAAAAGAAGGGATTTTCTCCGAATATCAGGACTTGCAGGTGCAGCCTCTCTCATACCATTTACAAAATCAGCTTCCGCAAAATCATGCGCGGTGGTTGGAGGCGGTTGTACACTGATTCCTTCTGAAACCGCAGGGCCTTATCCCCTAGATCTCCACAATAACCCGGCGATGTTTCGTACTGATATCAGGGAGACACAGGAAGGCGTAGTACTGAATCAAAAGATAAAAATCATCGGAGACGAAAATTGTCTTCCTATTCCAAATTGTCGTGTAGATGTTTGGCATTGCAATGCCCATGGGTACTATAGTGGCTATACAACAAATGCCCATCTGGGTACACAAAATCATATAGGAGAAACCTTTCTAAGAGGCATCCAGATGACAGATGCAAATGGCGAGGTCAATTTCATAACCATATTTCCGGGTTGGTATCCGGGAAGAATTGTTCATATCCATTTCCAGATCTTTATCAGTTCAGTTTTGCAGGTTACATCGCAGCTCACATATCCATTGGCTGAAAAAAATGCACTCCTGACTTCTAATACACCATACACAGCATATGGTGCAGATCCACAAACCTTCAATACAGACGGCGTATTCGCGGATGGATATGCTCTGCAATTGGCCACCCTCACACCTAATACTCAAACCGGGGGATATGATAGTTATCTCGAAGTGACTATTAATGGATCGGGGACTACGGCCCTGCAGCAAATGGAGCCAGAGACCGGAGGCCAATTCAAGCTCCTTCAGAATTTCCCAAACCCTTTTAATCTCGAAACCGTAGTTCCTTTCTCAATCAAAGAAAATTCAGATGTAAAGCTGGAATTGTTTGACCTGTCAGGAAAGAAAGTAGCTATCATCACCAGGCCGGGCATGAGTGCAGGAGAACAAAAAATACAAGTCAATCTCAAAAATCTTAATCTGCCAAAAGCAAATTATCTCTATCAGCTTGAAGTCGAAAATATCTATGGCGCATTCAGGCAATGTAAGATGATGACTAGTATCAAGAATTAATCTGGAAACACAAGTCCCCTTCAGGGGATTAAGGGGCACGGTATCAATTCGTAATCACAATTTGTTCCGAAGTAAGAAGTGGCAAATTATTCAGGCGCAAAAACACCTGCGCTACGGTGACCACATCTTTCTCACAATATTGTTTGATCTCTTCCAGGCGGTTCTCCTCCCAATACGCTTTACCCACCATGCTGCCATCCATGACATCTTTTGGTGATGATATACCAAGTGAGTATGCCAATAAATCCAAAGAAGTAAAATTTTTGTGATCACCATACTTCCACAGCTCAAGTGTATCAGCGATACATTTTACTTCCCATGGTTTTTTGCCGCTATGATTTAAAAGCGCGGGCAGCTCAATCCCATGGACAGTCAGCCGGCGACATAAATAGGGGATATCAAATTCGCGGATATTGTGTCCGCATAAGATGTGAAAAAACGGATCATTAAAATTCTTCTCCAGGATAAGGGCAAATGCGATCAGCAGCTCTGCTTCATTGTCGCCATAAAATGATTTTATGCGAAGGGTTTGGCCTTTTTCATCCGAATGAGTGATGATACCGGCGCTGATCGCGATTACCTTTCCAAATTCGGCGTAAATGGCTGCCCGGTCCCTGTAGCTCTGAGCATATTCCTCATCAGTCCATGGATGATCATCCTTGCGGGACAAATAGCCCATTTTTTGTTGCCACAAGTGTTTTCCGTGGTCGTCCAATTCCGGAAATCCACGGTGTTGAGATGCCGTTTCTACATCGAGAAACAAGATGTGTTGCAGTGATGACATGGGTGAAGCTGTTTAGACTGGTGATCAAATCAGGGAAATAACCCCGTTTCTGTTTTCGTTAACTAATGCCGGTAAATGTTACTATAAGCCCGACTAAGTTAGGGTTTTGCCCCGGGAATTACAATCCTATGCGAAAAAATCAGATCTTTGTCTCAACCTCGTTACGGCAAGGCTTAATCCCCTGAATCTTACCCCTTATTATTTTAGATTCAATACCATACCATTCATAAATCGATTTCCCTGTTTATGTCGCAATCATCTCAACAAAAGCTGCTCGCACTGGCCACTGTGGCTATCATCGCTCTCCTCGGACTTAGCGCTTTTTTGATCTATACCAAGGTCAACCAGGACAAGCTCATTAAAAGCCAGAATTCTGAATTGATAGAAGAAACACGTCTTAAAGCCGACCTGGAAAAAGAATATTATAAAGCGCTTTCAGACCTGGAAGAAATGCGTTCCAACAACAGTGAGCTCAATGCCATGATCGAAACGCAAAAAACGGAACTCAAGAACCAGAAAGACAAGATCACCACTATGATCATCACCGCAAAGGATCTCCAGAAGGCAAGAGAAGAAATAGCAAGGCTCAGAGTCTATGTAACCGAAGTTGAAAACCTGCGCAAACAAAATGCCGCTCTAAAAGATACCAACTCAGTGCTAGTCAATCAACGCCAGGAACTGGCTATCCAGGTGGAACAGGGTAAAGTAACGAATGAAGAACTAGCCACATCCCGCAATGCTTTAGCCACTGAAAAGGAACAGCTTCAGAAAGACAAGGATGCCCTTGCACACAAAGTGAATATAGCTTCCTCCGTAAAAGTATCTGATATCTCTGCTGATGGATTTTTTATAAAAGGATCAGGAAAAGAAAAAGATTCAGATAAAGCCAAATCGATCGACGGCATCAAAATCTGTTTCATGACAAAAGAAAACGCAGTGACAACTGCAGATAAAGAAAAATTCTATGTCCGGATCATCAATCCGCTTGGTGAAGTGATGGCCATTCAGGATTTAGGTTCCGGGAATATTAACTTATCAAATACCGGCGAATCCATTCAGTATACCCAGGCTGTAGAATTAGACTACAACAATGATATCAAGAAAGGTTGTGTCAACTGGCAACCCGGTACAGCATTTGAATCCGGCAAGTATGGGGTGGAGATCTACAATAAAGGATTTCAATCCGGTACGGCCAGTTTTGTCCTCAAATAGGCTTCGGCATAACGCTTTATTGGTCACAAACGACAGCAAAACCAACAAATTCATGCCCTTTCTCCGGGGTTTGAACAATTCAATTCGTTAATTGTCCTATTGATCCATTATGTACAGTTGGAGTTTCCGAAAATTTGATCCAAATGCTTTCTCAGACAGTCCTTTCGAAAATCTTCTGAAGATTTTCAAGGAGTTGCTCTTATACACATCAGGAAATGTAAGCGAATCATTAAGCTGGCTGACCCAGCTTGACAGGCAATATAACCTGACCACCCCTGATTATGGAATGGCAGATTTTATCCGTGATCTTAAAGAAAAAGGATATATCAGGGATGACGGCAAAAATGATAAGATGGTGCCTGCTGCAAAGATGGAGCTGGAGATGAGACGAAAAGCGCTTGATGATGTATTTGATGACCTGAAAAAATCAAAAAGAGGCGATCACAAAACAAATGCAATTGGTATCGGAGATGAAGTGACTGCAGAAATAAAACCATACGAATGGGGTGATTCACTGGACCAGATAGCCGTATCAGAAACTATTAAAAACGCCCACATCAATCACGGCATAGAAGAGTTCAGCCTCACGCAGGAGGATATGCAGATACATGAGAGCTTCTATCAGTCACAGATGAGCACCGTGCTGATGATCGATGTATCTCATTCGATGATTCTGTATGGCGAAGACCGTATCACCCCGGCTAAAAAGGTTGCCATGGCTTTGTCTGAACTTATCACTACTAAATATCCAAAAGACACCCTTGACATCATTGTATTCGGTGACGATGCATGGCAAATTGAAATCAAAGATCTTCCCTATCTGCAGGTAGGACCCTATCATACGAATACCGTGGCTGGCCTTGAGCTGGCAATGGAAATTCTGCGAAAAAGACGGAATCCGAATAAGCAGATCATGATGATCACGGATGGAAAACCCACCTGTATCAAAATCGGTAAAAAATATTATCAGAATAGTTTTGGTCTCGACAAGAAAATTCTCACAAGATGTTTCGCCCTCGCAGTAAAATGCAGAAAGCAAAACATTCCGATCACCACATTTATGATAGCACGAGATCCATGGCTAGTTCAGTATGTGGATCAATTCACCAAAGCCAATGATGGAAAAGCATTCTACAGCACACTTGAAGGATTGGGATCCTTCATCTTTTTAGATTACAAACACAACAAGCGTAAATTTAAACATTGATGTCATTAGCTACCACACTAGGGGAACTTAAAAAACAAGGTTATCAGCCAAGATCCATTAAAGAAGAGCTTCGTGAAAATCTGATAGAACGGTTGCAGGATAAAAAACCTGTATTCGAAGGAATCTATGGTTTTGATGATACCGTCATTCCGGATATGGAGAGAGCCATTCTTTCCAGGCACAACATTCTTCTTCTTGGACTGAGAGGACAGGCGAAAACAAGGCTCGCACGACTCATGACCGCATTGCTTGATGAGTATGTTCCTATCATCAAAGGCAGTGAATTGAATGATGATCCGATGGATCCCATTTCTTCTTTCGGTAAGAAAATAGTTGAAGAAATGAAAGACGATACACCGGTGGCTTGGCTCCATCGGGATGAACGCTATGTTGAAAAATTGGCTACACCGGATGTTTCCGTTGCCGATCTTATCGGAGATGTGGATCCGATTAAAGCTGCAACTTTAAAACTACCCTATAGTGATGAACGCGTCATTCATTTCGGTTTGATCCCGAGATCCCATCGCTGTATTTTTGTCATCAATGAGATTCCGGATTTGCAGGCAAGGATCCAGGTTTCACTTTTTAATATTTTGCAGGAAGGCGATATTCAGATCAGGGGATTTAAAACCCGCCTCGATTTGGATATTGAATTTGTCTTTACTGCAAATCCTGAAGATTACACGAACAGGGGTTCTATCATCACCCCGTTGAAAGACCGGATTGAAAGCCAGATCCTGACCCATTATCCTGAAGAATTATCGACCGCGAGGGCTATCACATTACAAGAGGCTTCAATTACAAAAGCTCAGCATCAAAAGGTAAAGGTGCCCGATATAGTGCATAACATTTTAGAGCGTATAAGCTTTGCGGCGCGGAAGAGTGAATTTGTAGATGAAAAATCGGGAGTTTCAGCGCGTCTGAGCATCACCGCATTGGAAAATCTTTACAGCACTGCTGAAAGAAGAGTGTTGATCAATAAAGAATCTTCAACCGTTGCCCGCATCGCAGACTTCTGGGGAGTCATTCC
>JBDSPM010000283.1:0-3965 GCA_039930325.1 Saprospiraceae bacterium | reverse complement strand
ATAAGCATTGATGTAGACCCGTATCATTAATGGAACACCACGCTTCGAAAATTTACTAAAGATCAAAATCTGTGTAACGTTGGGGCTTGCCCCCAACGTGGTAAAAATCAAAAGGGCCGGCCTGGCTAAGAATTGCGGAGGGGCCTTTCCCGGGCATCGCTTTGTTGATATTCGGTATCTTTCACTTTAAGAAATAAACTACATGCCATCAACATCTAATATATTGTCCACCCCTGCTAGATCAAAAATGGTAGTGTTGTTTTTTGTTTTGTCCTTTCTATCTCTTGTATCTCCCGTTGATATTTTTTCTGCCATTTATCCGGCATTACCACAGATTTATATTCAAACTCCTTTTGATCTCCCAACTGGTGGACAGTATATCATTGCATCGAATAGCGCAGCTTTTCAGTCCGCGCTTAATACATCACAAGCGGGCGACATTATCCAATTACAAGCAGGTACTACGTATAATGGGCCGTTTACGCTTCCTGCGAAATCTCCGGGAACAGCCTGGATCTATATCATATCATCTGCCTATTCAAGCTTACCTGTTCCATGTACAAGGGTCAGCCCTGCCGATGCTGCGAATATGCCTAAACTGGTGGTTACAGCGGGAAATGGTGGAACGATCAATACGGCCTCTTAAGCCCATCACTTTCGTTTTGTAGGAATTGAATTCAGACCGGTCGCAAACAACTTTGTTTACAACATCATCTACATCGGAAATGGAGAGACAAATGCTGACCAATTGCCAAACAATCTTGTATTTGACCGTTGTTACATTCATGGTGATCCTGCAGCCGGGAGCCGGCGTGGAATAGGGATGAATGGATCATATATTTCTGTTATTGATTCTTATATATCGGATTGCAAGGAGGATGGTGCAGATAGCCAGGCATTAGGTTGCTGGAGTACAACGGGGCCGCTTAAAATAGTAAACAATTATCTCGAGGGCGCCGGTGAAAATGTAATATTTGGTGGCTCTGATCCCTCCATTCCAAATGCTGTCCCATCTGATATTGAGATCAGATATAATCATTTTTTTAAACCGCTTTCATGGATGAATGAGGCATGGGATATAAAGAACCTTCTTGAATTTAAAAATGCAAGGCGCGTCTTAGTTGAAGGCAATCATTTTGAAAATAACTGGCCAAATGCACAATCCGGTTTTGCATTGCTCATTACACCCCGCAATCAAAATAATACGGCTCCGTGGTCAGTAGATGAGGATATCACTATCCGGCTCAATATTTTTGACAACATTGCCCAGGGCATAAATATATCCGGATTTGATTCACCGAATGTGAGCCAACGTACCTCCCGGCTTCTGATTCAAAACAATGTATGGCATGTAACCAATCTCGGCATGGGTGGAGACGGAAGATTGTTCCAGGTACTCAATGGACCTACGGATGTTATCATTGATCACAATACCGGTTTTTGTACTAACGCTTACCTGGTTTCTGACGGAAACCCAAAAACTGATTTTTTTGTTTTTACAAATAACATCGTTACGCATGCCAATTATGGATTTATCGGAAGTGGAACAGGCACTGCGAATACTACTCTTGCAATGTACTTCAATCCAAACTGGACAGTATTAAAAAATGCAGACATCGGTGGTTCTGCTAATGGGTATCCTGCAGGAAATTATTTCCCCCCGAATATTGCAGCAGTTGGGTTTGTGAATTATGCGGCAGGTGATTATCATTTGGCACCCACAAGTCCTTATAAAAATCTTGGTACGGATGGTAAAGATTTAGGAGCAGATATTGATTCCATTGGAATTGCTTCAATTTATAATTGCGAGGTGCAAACTGGCACCAAGGATTTGGCAACTGCTCAACTTGAGATGAGTTTGTATCCGGTTCCGGCTGATGCATTACTTCATGTTCATACCAATGGAACTGATAACATATCCGGGTTGATTATTATTTATGATCAGATGGGAAGGCAAGTTCAAAGGAAGGTCGTTAATGAAAGTGAAATTGTTTTGGATACTTCAGCCCTTTTGAATGGAATTTATTTTATTCAATTTCAAATAGGCGGAAAAGTTGTTATTAAGAAAATTGTAGTGCAACATAAATTTTGAAAACGCTTTTCGTTTTTCATTCTAAATCATTTGGGTGAACCCTGACCAATTATATCGAATTAAGCATTCTATTGATGAGTCAATTGTAGGAACAGCATCACAAATACAGACTTTTTCACGTACTCATCCTGTTCTTACGAAACTCTATTTCTCTCAAAACGAAGAGGGATTTTTTGAGAACGATATGGAGTTGCCTGTTTATCGAATGGAAAGCAAAGCAAAACTGACTGATTTGATAAATACTGTACCGTTATCAAATAATTTGGTAATTAGTCCGGGAAGTTATCAGTTATTCAAAAAGATGAAATTGCCGGATTATCAAGTATTTCCGGTTAAGTTTATTTATAAAGGTCAATTGAATCAAGATTATTTAGCATTTTCGATTGTCAAGAATCCAGAGTTTTTAAAATACATTTCATGGGAGCATTCCCGGTTTTACAAGACTCTAAATTACCACAGAGAACGCGTTTCAGAATTTGTTTTCCGCTCGATGGATGAGTTTCTGTTACATAAGAAACAATTTAATGACGTGGGTTTCGGTTTATCCCCGGATATTAAACTCAATTACCAAAATGATTTTGACATAATTAATTTTGGGAGATATCCGATGCCACTTGGCTTCTTATGTAGCGAATATGCAAAAAATCAAATACTTGAAGAAAATCTCACCGGATTTGATTTTGAATTACTTTCTTCTGTTCTGATTTAAGTTTAAAAGGGTAATTAAGTTCAAGGATGAGTTGAGGGGTCATTCATTTATTATAGGTGCAATTGGACCCATCCCAATCTTTTTTCTACGTAAATTGACTTTCTCTAAATCATCAACCAGATATAAAATAACATCATTTCCTCCATCAAGCCCAGTGGTATATTGTGTTCCATACTCCTGTGGTTCGTGTTTTTCCCAATGGAGCTTATCTGTCATATGTGCGAAAATATCCCATTCTGCTTCGCCTTCCATGCATAGGGCTTTCAGAATAGGAATATATTTTTGATAAACAAGACTGTCTCCATTATGCAGAATAACATATCCCGCGGCCCGAGCTTGTCTACGACCTACTTTAGAGATTTCAGGATAGTCCATATGATCCAAATATTTTTGAAGAGATAAAAAATTGAGTGAATCCCTTCGAAGTGCATCTATCTCCATTTCAAAACGATCAAATGGAATAGTATCAATTTCCTCAATGTATCCGGCCAGTGAATGTCCAAATCTCCGATACATCTGATCTTCGAAGAATAAAGAATCAAGATAAAACGCACCATTTGCGTCAAAATAATTAGAATAAGACGCTTTAACCTTTTCAACCAGCAGCTTCCAAAAGGAACTATGTTTTAGTTTTTCCAGTCTGGGGTCAATAAGTATTTCTATTTTCTGCGCAGGAGGAATGATCCTCAACCAACGGACAAATTCTAAAAAAGCTTGTTTGGTACTATCGACTTTGAGGTACGCAAGACCTTTTCTGAAAACCACCTGCGAAATATCCAGATCAGAAGTCCAGATCGTTGCCCTGCGATTTTGCTGTCGGCCTGAATTGGTGGAATTGCCAGCAACGGGATGCGAACTACTCAGTCCATACGTGATAAAATTCAATTCATTGACCTTATAGGTGTGGCTTAAATATGATTTAACACTATCTGCCCTGGCTTTTGAAAGAGTTACATTGTCTGCAGTCTCGCTATCTGTATAGCCAATGATGATAAATATTTTTTTCTTGCGTTCCAGATTGGCAGTATACATACTATCAAGAGCTAACTTATCTTTTGCATCCAATGTCGAAGAATTGGTTTCAAAACGAATATCCTGAGAAGTGATGGATTCGAGTGCCCTTTTTTTCTCCTCCTTTTCATAGTATTCACAGTAAGGCGTTGG
>JBDSPM010000282.1:0-9846 GCA_039930325.1 Saprospiraceae bacterium | reverse complement strand
CGATCCCATTGCAGCTGCAATAGATATCCGTGAAACCTTTGAGCGAATGGCCATGAATGATGAAGAAACTGTAGCACTCATTGCAGGTGGCCATAGCTTTGGTAAGACACATGGCGCTGCACCAGCTACGCATGTAGGAAAGGAACCAGAGGCTGCTGAAATTGATTTGCAGGGTTTCGGCTGGACCAACACCTTTGGAACCGGAAAGGGCGCAGATACCATTACAAGCGGGCTGGAAGTGATCTGGACAAAAACCCCGACGCAATGGAGTAATAATTTTTTTGAAAATTTATTTGGTTTCGAATGGGAGTTGACAAAAAGTCCCGGAGGAGCGCATCAATGGGTGGCTAAAAATGCAGACGCTATTATCCCCGATGCACATGATGGAACAAAAAAACATTTGCCAACCATGTTGACCACCGATTTGTCTTTGCGATTAGATCCTGTTTATGAAAAAATCTCCAGAAATTTCTTAGAAAATCCTGAAGCTTTAAAAGACGCATTTGCCCGCGCATGGTTTAAGCTCACACACCGCGATATGGGACCTCGTTCCCGTTATTTAGGGACAGATGTTCCGGCAGAAGTATTGCTGTGGCAAGACCCTATTCCACTTTTAAATCATCCCTTGGTGAATGATGATGGTATTACCGAATTGAAAACCAAAATTATGGAATCCGGGTTGTCCATAGCTCAACTGGTGTTTACTGCATGGTCGTCAGCTTCCACCTTCCGGGGTTCTGATAAACGAGGCGGTGCAAATGGTGCTCGATTACGACTGGCACCTCAAAAAGACTGGCATGTTAATAATCCCACTCAGTTATACAAAGTACTTGATACACTCGAGGGAATTCAACAACAGTTTAATGAAACACAAAGCAATGGCGAGAAAATTTCCATGGCAGATTTAATTGTACTGGCGGGTTGTACAGGTATTGAAAAAGCAGCAAAAAATGGAGGAAATTCTATAATGGTCCCCTTCACGCCAGGCCGCATGGATGCTTCTCAGAAGCAAACAGATATCGAATCATTCAGTTACCTTGAACCACAAGCTGATGGATTTCGCAATTACCGTAAATCAAAAACCAGTGCATCCACAGAAGCTTTATTGATTGATAAAGCTCAATTATTAAACTTGACTGTACCTGAGTTAACTGTACTTCTGGGTGGAATGCGCGTGCTGAGCACAAATTTTGATGGTTCTGCTCATGGTGTTTTCACCACACAATCAGAAAAATTAACAAATGATTTCTTTATCAACTTACTCGATATGAAAACAGAATGGAAAGCTGCGAGTGAGGATAAAGAATTGTATCAGGGTTATGACCGCGCAACCAAACAACCTACATGGACGGCTACTCGTGCGGATCTGGTATTTGGTTCCAATTCAGAATTGCGAGCTATTGCTGAAGTATACGCCTCCTATGACAGCAGCGAAAAATTTGTAAAAGATTTTGTTGCTGCCTGGGACAAAGTAATGAATCTGGACAGATTTGAACTTAAATTGAAGTAATACTCAGCCACTAAATGTCTCAATCCCGTCAACTCGCAGCTATTATGTTTACCGACATTGTTGGTTACACTGCGTTAATTTTGGCGATGGTGTTAACATTGCTTCATTTCAATTATAAAAGAGCCAATTACAGTAAATAAAGCGATTCATATTGCTTTTACGACCTCCAACTTTGACGCGGTAATCAAGACCCTGGATGAAATGAACATTATATATTCCGACTGGCCAGGAAACTTGCATAAAATCAACATTCGGGCAGACGGTATAAAACAAATCTTTTTTCAGGATCCCGACGGATATTGGATTGAAGTAAACAGTGTAGGAGAAAAATAATATTTCAAGTGTAATAAATATAATTGTAAGCGGACTGAATCAAACTTTTGGAGCAACTAGTATAGGACAGTTTTCTTCGGATTTTGACGGACTGCAATCCCCTTGACAGTTTTTCATACCATTTACCAGCAAAGTTTTAATTTCCAACAACTCTTTTATTTTTTCGTCAATCAACCTGACTTTCGCTTCAATCTTATCAGACACTTTAATACAAGTGGCTTCATTCATTTCAATCATATCTAACAAGACAGATGCTTCATTTAACGTAAAGCCAAAGCTTTTTATCAATTTAACCGACAACAAGCGTTGAAGGGTTTCTTCTGAATATTCTTTGTAATTATTGAAACGTCTTTCTCTCCGTGCTACTGAAATAAGCCCTTGCTTTTCGTAAAAACGAATGGTGTCTCTTGACAAGCCTGTTTTACTGGATAATTCACCTATTAACATATTGTTTAAAAATAAATTCCACTTTTTACTTGACAGTAGACTATACTCCACGGTTTATCTTTGCAAAGCTAATTATCAATTCTAGACCCAATGAGAAAATATATTCTATTAGTAATAACTTTGGCGCTAATGAGTTGCCAAGATAAATATCCAACTAAAATGTCAATAGCTACCAAAACAAATTCTGCTTGTTCAGATAAATGTGAACCAAAAGACAAAGTAACCAACCCTACTTGCAAACTGACAACACCTGAATTGCAAAAACGCAAATCCACAGTTATTGAAAGTTTGAGAAAACAAGTTACCCAAACTGAAGAATTGGCAAACGGTTTTGCTTTCAAATTTGCCGGTACAGACAATATCATTGACGAACTTGCAACCTTTATAAAAACCGAAAGAGAATGTTGCGACTTTTTCACTTTCACTCTATCCGTAAAAGGTGACAAAAGTGAAACATGGTTAGAACTAACAGGTGTTGAAGGAACAAAAGAATTTATGAAAGCAGAACTTGAATTCTGATTATCGTAAAGTCTGTACATTGGTAGCATTACTTGCAGTGTACATTATTTATTATGACAGCTTATCGCACATTTGAAGTGCAGTTTTTTAGCCTCTCCGCATATCTTCGGCTGTCGAAAGAATAAACAAACATCACTAAGATTATGTCTGACAATGTCGTAAATTTGAAGACAGCTACCTTGATGTAATTCTCTACATAAGAGTTCTACCTTCGGGTAGCCCTGATTGTCATTAGCTGCTATTTCTCAACCACTCTACTTGTTTAAAGGAAATTATATGCGAATACTTATTCTGGGGGCAACAGGCCCTACCGGGCAAGAGTTAGTAAGGCAAGCATTAGAAAAGTCTTATCAGGTTACTGCCCTCGTCCGAAATCCTGAAAAACTTGGCATTACACACGAAAATTTAATAGTAACCACCGGGGACCTGTTGGATGAAACAACCTTAACAAATGCACTTAGAGGAAAAGAGGCGGTACTAAGTGCTCTGGGTGCAGGTAAATCCCTTAAATCGTCTAATATCATGACAAACGCAGTTACAAATCTCATCACCAGCCTGAAGACCTCAAATATTAATCGTGTGGTGATGCTTTCAGCTTTTGGTGTGGGGGAAACTTTTGCAAAGTCAAACTTTATTCAAAAACTCATTTTCCGAACCTTTTTAAAAAATATATACAACGATAAAACGAAAGCTGACTCTATGCTCCGCCACAGTCCATTTGATTGGACCTTAGTTTATCCGGTTGTTCTTACAAATGGCCCTCGCACTGGAAACTACAAAGTAGGTGAAACACTTCCCATGAAAGGGATGCCAAAAATTTCACGAGCTGACGTCGCAGATTTCATGCTTCAGCAGTTGACTGATGCTACATATTTAAAAAAAATTGCAGTCCTTATGAGTTAAACTAACTTCCAAAATGAATATTTATCTATAAGGTGTTTAGAAAAAATAAACTATTTGATGAAGGAGTTTTAGTTAAGTGATATAAAATATATGACAATACCTGAACAACCATCACCCACTCTTAACTAAAAATTATGCTAAAAATAATGTCATTATTATTAGGGCTTCTGATTTTACTTCAATCTAATATTAAATCTCAGACCAATGCAACTTTTACTCCATTTCAGGGAACTGTCTATGATATTCCTCCGGATTATTTAAACGAGGGTTATGGAAATTATGTAAAATATTGTGATATCGTAGGGCATATTACTCTTGACTCATTGGTTGTGCAAAAAGAATTTAACCATGGCAAATTCTTCCCAGGATTAACCTTTAGAATTCGATACGGAATTGTGTTTTTGTCAAATTTAGAAATCAGCGATAAGGGGTGCTACGAATTCTCCCTGGAATCGGATGATGGTTCAATATTATGGATTGCAGATAGCCTTATTGTTGACAACGACAAGCCACATAAAATGAGAATAAGACGCGACACTATGAGGATGGACAGAGGCCAGTATACGGTTAAGGTATGGTATTATAATGCATTTGAAAGTCAATATGGATTGATCCTGAAAAGTAAAGCTCTTCCAGATTCAGTGGCATGTAAAAATCAAAAAAGTAATAGACTGGAAAGGAAACTGTCACTAGATGTTAATAATGTGCTATTCGATTTTAATTCATATGACATTACCCCTGCAGGAATGAAAGAACTGGATGTACTATGTGTTGAGTTAAATAATAGCGATTTCAGGAAAATTCACGTCATCGGCTATACAGATAATGTTGGATCAGTTACATTCAATGAAGAGCTTTCCTTACGGCGAGCAAAATCCATTTTGGCATACATGAAAACGAAATTGCACAAACCAAAGATCATATTTGAAGCCGAAGGAAGAGGTTCATCTAATCCCGTTGCATTTGGTGAAAACCCAGATGCACAACAGAGGAACAGAAGAGTTGAAATTTATATTGACTAGAAATCCTTAAATTAATACGTGAGAAGACTTAACAAATGAGTAAGGAACACACAGGAGACCTTCTAATTTTTTATTTGAAAATAATCCTAACGTAAATAAGATTGAGACTATTATGAAAAAAACACTTTTAGTCATACTTGCATTTGCCATGACATTCGCGCTGGGCTTTGCATTTAATTCTTTCACATCAAAAACCAATATGGCTCAGCAGCCTATAAAAAAAGTGACCGGCATAGGCGGTATTTTCTTCAAGAGCAAGGATCCTAAAAAAATGAGAGCCTGGTATGCAGCCAATCTCGGTCTGAATACGAATGAGTATGGAGCCGTGTTTGAATGGAGACAAGGCGCTGACACTACCAGGAAAGGATTCACACAATGGAGCCCTTTTAAAGAATCCACGCATTATTTTGAGCCATCTACAAAAGACTTTATGATAAATTATAGAGTGGCAGATCTTGAAGGACTGGTGGCTGAGCTGAAAAATGCAGGCGTAACGATAACGGACACAATTGAATCCTATGATTATGGAAAATTTGTTCACATTATGGATCTGGAGGACAATAAAATTGAGTTATGGCAACCCAATGATGACGTATACGAAAAGCTGGGAGAAACAATGGGTGCTGCGACTACAAAATAAAGCAGGACTAATCGGTTTAGAGAGCAGAGGACTCGCGCTCACTTGAATAATGCGAATCATGTTCTCCCAGTGGAAATTTTAATTTGCGTTAATCGGCGAAAATTTGCGGCTATAGTCATTCTTCAATGTATGCCCTTCCGCTTTGTCTTTCTGCGATGTACTTCTTTTCTGCTATTCTGCATTTTCTCAACCTAATCCTCCAGCCAATAAACATTAATCTCCTCATTAGTTGTCCCTCTGCTCTCTGCCCTCTGCTCTCTGCTTTTTGTTGCATTATTCTCCTTTTTCCCTTACATTCATATGAACATTTTATCATATTAATCCCACATACCATGAAATCAATCATTTACATATTTGCATTTTTCATTTCGATAGCAACGAACGCGCAAAACCTGGTGATGAAAATCACAAATCCAAAAATAAATGGAAGCCAGGTAACCTATGATGTCGTCGCTGATCACTTCGATGATTTGATTGCTGCACAATATAGTGTCACTTATGATCCTACCATTCTCACATTCAATCGTGTTCAGAATTTCAATCTTGATCAATTGAATGAAAGCTGTTTTTACGGAGGCATTCAGGGTGCTATCACAACTGCCTGGATAGATCTGACACTGGAGGGATTCACATTGAATGACGGAACCGTATTATATCAAATCGTTTTTGATATGAATAGCGGTACCAGCGGAGGCGTATGCTTTTCACAACAACCTTTAGAAAGCGAATTTGCACAAGTAGACAGTGTCTTTTCTTCCTACTTTATCGTCGATGATTGTCATCCGGATCCTTTCAAAGTGGATCTCATGACGAACATAACAGAAATCGCTGAACGTTTTGGATTGACCGTTTCAACAACGATCCATGATCAATTCATAAACTTCTCCCTGACTGATCAGAAGGAGCTTGCTTTCAGAATCTTTGATTTAAATGGAAAAGAAATTGCAGCCTTTCCTTTAGAGAAATATTCAGCAGGAATGCACAGCCTTAATCTTGGACGATCTGTTCCGCCGGGTATCTACCTGCTTCATACTGACATTGATCATCAGCCTGTTGCACTGAAGGTTATACATCAGTGAAGAATTTAATGATACAGTAGATATCGCATCCCTATTGCCCAAATTTATCTTCCTTAGCGCTCTTGTCCGAAATCTGAATAAAGAAGGCAAAAATGCATTTTTATAAGGCTGTTACCTGAATGTATCAGACACTGCGGTTTTTTTCGTAAATTACCGGAATGGAGACTTTTGAGGCTACCCGATTAGAGAATTTACATAAATATGAAATCCTGGATACACCGGGGGATGGTTATTTTGATGAAATCACGTCACTGGCCACAAAAATTTTTAATGTACCTATTTCTATCATCACGTTAGTAGATACAGATAGAATCTGGTTCAAATCTTCTTTTGGACTCGACATAGAACAGATCCCACGTGATCCGGGATTATGCAGTTCAGCCATTCTGTCAGATAATATCTATATAGTAGAAGATGCCCGGCAGGATCCACGCACCATCGCAAATCCACTCGTGGCCGGTATTATGGGATTGCAATTTTATGCTGCTGCTCCCCTCAAATCAAAAGATGGCTATAACCTCGGGACCCTCTGCATCATCGATAAATTTCCTCGAATTCTCGATGCAAAAGAAACATCCATGTTGTTGCAGCTTTCCCGAATAGTGATGGGCCAATTCGAACTGAAACTTCAATCAAGGCTTCTGATAAAGGACCTTCAGAGAAAATCTTCAGCAGACAATTAAAATAATCCATATAGAAATGATCGTATTTCAAAATACTTGTTGCTAAAAAATTCGTAAAATAGCAGGTGCAGGTATTTTATTTTTCAGCGGGCTAGTGATCTCAATGACCATCTGTCTTGTTCAGTTTAGAATATCTTTTATAGAATACAGGTTCGCGTCTCTGAGCTTAAATCTGAAATCCTTACTATAACCTCCTACCTTTATAAGCTCATATTCTTAAAAATCTCATAGTTCAACCTGAAGACACGTCCAATCGGCATTTGCAAACTGTTCAGGAAAAATCTAAATTGTGCCTCTATATAATGTCTGAGAGTAACCTGAAATCGCCCCATGCAAATTTACAATTCCTGAAGGAAGGAGGCGAAATGGGTGAACTAACCCGTCAAAAAGACTGGAGCAAAACGTCACTGGGCAGCCCGGAATCATGGCCACAGAGCCTGCGGACCTCTATCAGTATCGTACTTAATTCAAGGTTTCCCATGGTCTTGCTTTGGGGCCCTAAATTGATTTGCTTTTATAACGATGCCTTCCGTCCAAGCCTGGGCCAAAATGGTAAGCACCCATTTATCCTGGGTATGAATTCCGAAGATGCCTGGTCTGAGATCTGGGATATTATACAGCCTTTGTTACTACAAGTGACCTCTGGTGGTGGCGCGACATGGAGTGAAGATCAACTCATCCCCATCTTCAGGAACAATAATATTGAAGATGTGTACTGGACATTTAGTTACAGTCCGATCCATGATGATGGTGGTAATGTATCAGGTGTCCTTGTCATCTGTAATGAAACTACTGATAAAATAAAGAATGAACAAGAATTGATCACCTTTTCAAACTCTCTTGAATTGCAGGTTCGGCAAAGAACGGCAGAGTTGGAACAAAAAAACATAGACCTTGAAAAGATCAACAGGGAGCTTCAGTCGTTTGCCTATATTTCAAGTCATGACCTTCAGGAGCCATTGCGAAAAATTCAAACTTTTTCTTCACGGATTCAGGAAAAGGAATTTCACCTTCTGACCGAAACCGGAAAAGACAGCTTTAAGCGAATACAGAATGCTGCTAATCGTATGCAGGCCCTGATTGATGACCTGCTGACCTACTCAAGAACAAAAACTGGTGAAAGGAAATTTGAGACCGTTCATCTCCAGCACATAGTAGATGACGTCACAGAAGATCTGAAGGAAGAGATCGAAAAGAAAAAAGCTATCATAGAAGTAGAAGATCTCTGTGAAGTAGATGTCATTCCATTTCAATTCAGACAATTGATGTACAACCTGATCAGCAATTCACTTAAATTTTCTCGTGACAATCATCCGCCACGTATCCAAATTAAAAGTAATCACCAGAACCCTATCGCGACTGGCAATGGATTATCACACCCCCCGGCTTACCACCACATCAGCATCACAGACAATGGAATTGGTTTCGAACCGCAATACCAGAATAAGATCTTCGAAGTATTTCAGCGTCTGCATGGCAAAACTGAGTATGCCGGTACTGGTATAGGTCTGGCTATCGTAAAGAAGATCGTGGAAAATCACAATGGACATATCAGTGCCACCGGAGAGCTGCATAAAGGAGCAACATTTGACATTTATATCCCTTCCGTAAAAATAATTCAACCTTATTAAAAAATAAAATTCATGTTTCATAAGATTGTATTACCACTTCTCCTCTTTACAATTGGTTGCAATAAAAAAGCTGTCTCACCAGCGACATCATCCACATCTGCTTCTCCATCATCGAATAGCGGCCATGAAGGGAATCCGTATTATTCCAGGACGGACACCACGGTCCTTCATGTTTCTGATGCGGATTGGAAGAAAGTACTGCCGGACAGTGTATTCCAGGTGGCGAGAAATAAAGAAACGGAAGAGGCATTTACAGGTAAGTACTGGAATGCTGAAGGTATAGGGACCTATTATTGCGCTGCGTGTGGAAATGCACTGTTTCGTTCAGATTCAAAATTTGCAAGCACATGTGGTTGGCCAAGTTTTTTTGAAACCATCAGAACGCATTCTGTTGAATACCATCCGGATCATTCGTATGGAATGGACCGGACGGAGGTCCTATGCGGCAGATGCGGCGCTCATCTTGGGCATTTATTTGATGATGGCCCACCTCCAAGCGGCAAAAGATATTGCATGAATTCCATTGTACTGGATTTTGAACCGGATCATAAATAGTTAAATTAATTCAGGTCCATCTATATTTTTTGCAAACCTGGATTCTGATTTTAATCATTTCCAACCATAGATACCATGGAGCCCATTATCAGCATAAAAAATCTTTATAAAAACTTCGGCTCAAAAGAAGTATTAAAAGGAATCAACCTGGATATATTTCCCGGTCAGGTCATTGGGTATATCGGAGCTAACGGTGCTGGTAAAAGTACCACTGTCAAAATTCTTTGCGGTTTGCTATCCGACTATACAGGAGAAGTGACTATCTCGGGCATGGATCTGAAAACGGACACGTTAAAAATTAAAAGGCTCATCGGGTATGTTCCTGAACTTGCCACCAGGTGCTTACTTCCTTCAACTTACTAGTGGCAACCGAATTGTGAAGACTGCAAAATTCATTGTAGCGCATTAATTGTTCTTATCCTAATCAGTTTCTTATGAGAATATCACTTTTTATTCTGATCGTTTTTTTTCTTTCGTGCTGTTCAAAATTATTTGCACAGCCTTATTATAAGCTCTTAAAAGAT
>JBDSPM010000281.1:0-5318 GCA_039930325.1 Saprospiraceae bacterium | reverse complement strand
TATTGTGAGGCCAGCAGTAATTACACTGACATTCATTTCTCAAATGGACCTTTAATCTGTTCATCCAAACCCATTCATGAATACGAAAAATTATTGGAGGACAGTCATTTTGTCCGTGTTCACAAATCTTATCTTGTCAACATTGAATACATTAAAGAATACCTCCGCGGCGAAGGCGGAAGTGTCATGCTCACCGGTGGCCAGGAGATAGAGGTATCGCGACGAAAAAAAGACTTGTTGATGAGGAAGATGAAGGAGTATTATAAGTTTTGACCAAGGGGCAAAGAAAGAAAAGGAAGATTCTAAAATCAACATATTTACCACCTTGTTTTCTGTTTGCCATCTAATCCTTAATTTTAGGTTCCATGGTATCCGATAGCTCATCTTCACAGAGCGCCCTGCTCTTTATTCCTGACATCACGGGTTTCACCGGGTTTATCAGTGATCGGGATTTTCAACACGGACAACATATCATGGCTGAACTCCTGGAGGTTTTAATCGAAGCCAACCAGCTCAATTTAAAAGTGAATGAAGTGGAGGGTGATGCAGTTTTTTTCTACAGGACAGGAGAGGCTCCCGGAATTAAAGAGCTTATTAATCAATCCGAAAAAATGTATGTTGCGTTTCATAGCCACCTCAAAAAGTACGGTGTCTCCCGTATCTGTAACTGTCCCACCTGCCGGAGTGCATCGAGACTGACACTGAAGTTTGTTGCTCACTACGGCGGTGTTTCATTTCATCATATAAAAGAGCATCATAAACTTTTCGGTACCGATGTGATTCTAGTTCATCGCCTGCTGAAGAACAATGTTCCTGAACAGGAATACCTGCTAGTCACAGACAGTGTCCTTGCTAACCATTCAACGCTACCAGAGGGTAATCAAATGCAATGGCAAAGCGGAAGTGAAAACTATGACCTGGGCGAAGTGAAGTATTACTATTCTTCTCTTCAGAAATGGTACGAAAAAGTCCCCGAACCTGAAATCCCGGAAGTTATCATTTATCGATCTAAGGATCCCCTGAGGCATTCCATTGAGATTGACGCTCCGGTGGAAATTGTGTATGATTCACTGACGGATCTGGGACAGAGGAAAAATTACATGGTCGGAGTGAACGCAGTTGTGATCAAAGACCAGGAAACGAATCGCCTCAACAGAATCTGTACAACTTTCAAATGCGCCATGGAGCACGAACAATGCACATTTGAAACCAGCGGTGTTGAATTTGGAGATAGCCGCGTAAGCTTTACTGAAACTTTCAAAGAACAACCAATGACATTTGAATATGTCATAGAACGGAAAAACGGAAAGGCCACAGTTTCTATTTTTATTCACCAATTGCTGAAATTTCCAATGAATTGGGTCTTCAATCTTTTTATGAAAAGAAAATTAATATCACAAACCAACCAAACATTGCATCGGCTGAAAAAATATTGTGAGGAAAAGCAACAATTCACAGAAAAACCACTTTGATTGTCTAAAAAGCGATTGATCTTTTGTATCTGCGAAGGAAGCACATATGTAAGTTACGATATATTGAGAAGGTTATTGATTGGGGGTTGCTTGTGCTGAGGCCAGTCGATACACTGAAGGCAGACAATATGGTAGCTGCATCTCTCTTTTGGAATCTGGTATCTGGAATCATGGTCTTCGTAGTACATCCAGGGGAAAGACCTGAAAGGACCATTGGACAATTTACTTCCAACTAATGACTTGTCCGGTTTCTTGCGAATAACAACATTAAATTCATAAAGAATAATATTCCTTAACTTTAAGAATGGGAACGCCGGCAGGTTAAAATATTCTGTAACCATTAATTTTCTGCTCTATGAAAACTTCTGCTCTCTCCGGATGGAATGGACTCGAAACGGAGGTAATGTCATTCCTTCTTGCCATTGGTCTCTTGATTTTCTTGCCTTTCACCTTCCCTGATCTGAATGCTCAAATGGTAAGTGTTGTCAATTCACTTGCAGACGATGAATTTGCCCATTCATATGATTTTCAGGCAACTCCGCTATTTGATGAATCTATGGATGGTGTATGCGAGGATTCTTTGCACCGATGTACTTTACGAGCCGCTCTGGAGGAGGCGACAAACTTAAATCAGGCTGCCCATGTTACTTTTTTGGGTTCATTATCTGGAAACCTTACAGTAAATGAATTCAGCGGTGCCTTTGCTCCCCCGGATTTTTCCATTATCCAGGGCGTCAGGCAAAAAGTGATTATTTATGGCAGCAATTTTACCAATTCCATCCTATTCGTTCTGGGGAATGGCACAGCAATTACCGGTCTGGGTTTTGCAAATGCTTTAACCGGCATTATAGTAGGTGGAGAACTTAATTTGGTTGGAGCAAACATAGACCCTGTCTATGCAAATTACTTTCATCATTTCAGTCAGGAAGGAATAAATGTTGTCGGCAACAACAACACTATTGCGGGTAATCGAATAGGGATTGCTTTTGACAACACTCCGATAGGTAGTCCTTTTGGCATATTTATTTCCGGCTCCGGAAACCTGATTGGTGGAACAGGTCCTGGCGCGGGAAATATTATTTCCGGAAACGACAAAGGCATTGGGTTGTATACGCTATCCGGATCAACGTATATCTATGGAAATAAAATAGGAACAGATTTAGCAGGAATGAATGCCGTAGGAAATAAAGTGGGAATTGATAATATAGGTCCAAATGTATACATCGGTAACGGCACTCCGGGAGGAATGAACATCATATCGGGAAATACTGAATCCGGTATCTTAATGGGAACGTTTGCCCAAAATAATTTTATCAACGGAAATCACATTGGAACCGATGCATCAGGAGCAATACCTGTTCCCAATCGTGATGGTATTACGCTCGGGCCAGGGTCATTTACTACACTGATCGAAAACAATCAAATTTCATACAACACAAAAAATGGTATCCTGATCTCCGGAATTATGACTCCTGAGCTCGAATCTGATATGCATGTCATTGACGGGAATGAAATCCTGGCAAATGGAAATGCAGGCATTCTTCTGACCGGGGCCGCTAATTTTAATGTCATTGGCTCTTCGCTTACAGGAATATTACCTCCAAATCAAATTAAATTTAATGGATCTGCCGGAATCTTGATTGCTCCCGGCCAGTCAAATCCTCAACAAAACACAATCCGCCGCAACAGCTTTCAGGACAATACGAATTACGGAATACAGATTATTGCAGGTCAGGGAAACATACAACCTCCTGTATTGGCTACATATGAGGATCCGGGCCAGGGATTGTCGACTATCACAGGTACGCACCCTTTAGCCGGAGCTGTAATAGACATCTATGACGGTGATGCAAATCAGATTAATGTGTACGAAGGCTTAACCTGGTTAGGTGAGGGATTGGTAGACCCAGCCGGCAATTTTTCTATTTCCATTTCATCCTGCGATTGTGATACGATTGTAGCCACAGCGACAGATATACTGGGTAATACCTCTGAATTTTCGGATGGAGCGGGTGTGATCACATCATTAAATGATCCATTGAATGAATTGCCACTAATAAAAGTTGCTCCAAATCCATTTCAGGATCTCGTCACAATTGAATTTGTGAACAGGCAACCCGGATTTGTTTCATTGAAAATATATGATATGTCCGGCGTAGAAATTAAAACGCTGATAGAAGATCATCTTCAGAGTGGCATTTATATGTCAACCTGGAATCCTGAGAATCGTACAAACGGGATTTATTATTATAAGCTGGTGACCGGGATAAACAATGTAAGGACAGGGAAAATTATTTCCATTCAGCCTTAGCAAAAAGATTGAGGGTTGTTCCTGTAGGTCCGCCCGGATCATAAATACGACCAGTAGAGTCATTTGAAGAAAACGTTATGGTTGTATTATTGATCATAGTTTTCGTTTGTGAGTGTGTGGGCGGTGTGTTGGTCGCCGTATAAGGTGCATTAACGAGGAAATTTCCAATCACATGAAGTTTGTTACTCGGTACAGTGGTCCCAATTCCTACATTTTGAGAATATGAATATTGAATGAAGAACAGGAATGAACAAATGAGTAAAAGTGTATCCTTTTTCATATCATAAAATTTTAAAGAGGAAGAATTAACCCCAAGGCTCGGCAACCATAAAGAAGGAGACTTACAATATAAGGATAATTAAAGGAACATCAGAGCGCAATCAGAATTTTACCTATTTAAAATTCCTCTTCAACAGATTCTCCTTTTCCTTCTCCCCCATAAGACCACTCCCATTTTTCATGCAGTCGTATACCACCATCAGGCAGAAGTTCCGGAATGCTTCTGCAATATCCATTTCTCAGATGTCCGTCGGAATCGATGTGATGATACAGAAAGGAAAGTCTATTGTCTTCGTGGACTACGCCAAGCATCTGACCCTGCAGTATGCTTCCTCCTGAATAGGTAGCCTGAAGTATTGAACCTGATTGAGAGTAGGTAAAAACGGTAGCTCCGCTTACCTGACCGTTGGCTGTATTTTCAGTACCCCGAAACTTTCGCCCGTGATAGTTTATTTTCACGGCTTCAATTTATTGTGATGAATCAACATAAGATCCTGGTACGAAAGATAACACACCTGACGGATGCCCGTTATTTTGCAGCCATGGGCGTAGACTGGATAAGTATTGAGTTAAATGCTGATCCCGCTTCTTTTTTTCTATGGCATACACTGAAGGATTGGGTTGAAGGAGTGAAGCTTGCTGCTGAAATCAGCATGCCGGACGAAACGTTACTGGCAAAAACAATCATAGATGCTTATCCAGATGGCATAATATTAAATTCTTTAATTGTATTTGACATGCCACCGGATATTCAGGTATTTTATGATATGAAACAGGACGATAGAGTTGATTTGCTTCACAGGGATCACCTGATCATTGAGTATGATCCGGAGACAAATAAAAACCTCCTTCAGAATTTTGATAGGAATAAAATCTTCCTGCAATCAGATTGGACTCCAGGCACACTTGATCAATTATTGGAGAGTGGATATGGTGGAGGTATTTGTTTTAGTGGAGGAGATGAAGAAACGAAAGGAATGAGGGATTATGCTATTATGGATGATATGTTGGGCAGGCTACTATTGTAACATCTCCACTCCATTTCCCAACTCAAACTGTATCACTTCAGGTTCGAATCCGAATTTATCGGCATACGAGGTAGTACATTCTGTTAAGAATTGATTTAATCTATTTTCTTTAACCAGACAAATAACACACCCGCCAAAACCTCCCCCCATCATCCTGGCACCGTATGCATCATCATGATGATTTGCAAAATTAGCGAGGTGATCCAGCTCTTCACAGCTTACTTCGTA
>JBDSPM010000280.1:0-5063 GCA_039930325.1 Saprospiraceae bacterium | reverse complement strand
AATAATGCCTTTCACGCGGCAAAAGTACGTAAAAGGGAGGCGATGCTTCGACTTGCTATGCCGCAACCTTGTGCGACAGCTCAGCAACATGCTTCGACACATTCGACAAGCCCAGTACGCCTGTTGTGCCTATCCTCGTGCTACAGCATGCGGCAGCTATCGAGAATAAAAATTTATGGCAAGCGAAGAAAGTAGGATTTGCGAACTTAGCGCAAGGATGAGATATCATATACTCAACGGAGATACCCTGGCTGAAACATTTCCGGTGATGGAAATTCCGGGTGACATCATTGTGATCAGGGAAGCCTTCATAGAAGGCCCTTTGACGTCTGAGTTTTCAGAAGAGTATTGGTATAAAAGGGTTCAATTCGTTACATCGCAGTATGGCGCAAATAAGGAGGAATATGAACAGCAATTCGGAAGCCAGCGAAAGCAGATGGAATCCATAAGTGATCATGATGAGGTGTGCCTATGGTTTGAAGATGATCTTTTTTGTCAGGCTAATATGTGGTTTTCAATTTACTCTATTTCATCCCGCGCAAAACCAAAGCACTTTAGAGTTTTTCCACATGAAGACAAAGCCAGGTGGAGTGGATTTGGAAAAAGCAGTCCAAAAGAATTAGTTGATTGCTTTACCGATCGGGTTGAGCTTTCTGATGTTGATATTTCTTTATCAAATGCTATCTGGAAAGCCTATGCAAAGAATGATACAGAAGAGCTTAGGAAACTTTCATTAATTGATTCAAAGGGCTTCCGCTTTTTACCCGAAGTGGTAAGCGCACATATTGAGCGCACATCCATCGGCGGAGAATACGGAAGACCTCAGCAGACATTAGTTGAGATACTCAATGAAGGCAAGACAAATTTTTACGAAATCTGCGATTCGTTTTGGGAAAGAAATGCCATTTATGGTTTTGGAGATCTCCAGGTTTACAGGATGCTTAAGGAAATGGAAGTTGAATTTTCAGGAGAGCTATATTGATTAAAGCAATAATCACAAAAGCAAGAAAAAAGCTTCGTGGGTGTTCTATAAAATCCTTTCAGGCCCGCCACCTACAACGTCCAGAATAAAAAAACCATCTGCGCAATATCCAGCCAGCTTCGTTTTGATCCAGCTATGAATAGGATCTTTAAATGATGCGGGGTAAAGCAGGTGCACATTTGGGCCTGCATCAAGCGTAAAGCAGACTGGAATTCCGGTCTCTTTTCTAAATCTCCAAACCTCTTTAATAATAGAAATGGTCTCTGGTCCAATCAGAATATAGGGTGTTGATCCGGCCATCATTAATGCATGCAATTGTAATGCTTCAGATTCGCATATGGAAATGAAATGATCAACTGAACCTTCTGAACCTAAGGCCGCAATCAATGCATCAAGATTTTTTCGTGCTACAGCATACCGGGTTTCTGCGTGTACGTGATCTGACATCAATTCATGACCAACAGAACTTGAAATCGTTTTCTCTTCGGAGCTTACTATAAGTATTGTGTCCTGGTAATCACGAAACAAACCTGAGACATGATCTGTCCAGGGTATAGCAAAGGCATCGCTACTTTCTTTGATGCCGTTCGTTTCACCCCATAAAGCAGCTACAGGAAAAACAGACCTTGCTGCGCTTCCGGAACCAATTCTGGCCAATCCGGACGCCCTGGTCCACCAGGCCGTGTTGGACACTTTTGGTACCTGGTGAATCTGATCATCAATATCCAACAGACACAATGCCAATGCGCTCATCGCGCTTGCAGACGAAGCAATGCCTGCACCATGCGGAAAGGTGTTTGTGGAATCTATAATAACATCTGCATTAATCAGCCAGGAAAACTGATCATAAATCCTTTGAAAGAAGGCATTGATTTTTGGTTCAAAAGACCGGCGTTCGCTCCCGTCGTATAAAACGGTGAGCGATGGTTTTGAAGATTCAGGCATAACCTGAATTTTCATATCCGTATGACAAGCTGAAAGGGTAAAGCTTAAAGAAGGATTATTGGGTAGTTGCATTCCGTGCTTTCCCCAATATTTAATAAGGGCAATATTGGATGGTGAGCGCCAGGAAGAACTGAGGGTCATTGGGTTTTTCTAGTCAATATTAATTTCAAAATCACCCAGGATCAAATCGAGGATTTTATCTTCACCGGGGGTGTAGCCGGTTTTTAAATCATATCCATAGAGCCGCCCAACTGCCTGCCACTTGGCAGCAGTAAATCCGCCACGAACATATTTCAGAACACCATACATAGGCGTGTCTAAATGCCGTTCGATCATTTTGACAAGAATTTTTCCCTGGGTGCGGGACATATTTTTTAACTGATCTGTAAAGTCATCTTTAACGTCTTTCTGCATTTCCTTAGCATATTTCCTGGCCTTGCCATGTTTCATTCCTTCGGTATCCTCCTGGTACTGGCGATAGAGCTTGATACTTTGAATGGCATACGGGAGGACATCGGTGGCATATCTCCGGTAGCGCATGTACTGGCGGTATTCTTCGTCATTGGCAAAAACCCGGGGGGCTTTTACGACAACCTCCGGAATGGTAGCTACAAACACAGTATCATTTCCCACAATACGTATGCGCATGACTCTTCCATCCTGGTGGACAATCGTGGTATCATAACCAGCCGCCTGGCCGTAAAGCACGGAGCCTGCCAGAAGCAGTAAAAATGAGAAAGCAAAACGAGGAAGGTGCTTCATTGAGGGATATAACGACGAAGATACTTCTGAAGTTTGCGACCTATCGACTCCCGGGCGATATTAGCGTATAAATAACATCACTATCGGATCAGGGTAAGATCTCCGCTGACTAATTTTGAGAAAGTACTGCCACCCAACAAATAAGTGAACTGAATCCGGTAGACATAGACACCAGGATTAAGAATTGAATTTTTAGAACGGCCATCCCAGGCAAAGGAAACTTGGTTTGTATTAAATACCATATTGCCCCATCGGTCAAAAATGGAACACGCTACAAACAAAGGTTCAAATGAAGAGCTGTACGATATGGTAAAATAATCATTAACATTATCATCATTCGGAGAAAAGATAGTCGGAATATAAAAGTCAGGGCTACAATTCTCATCCGGGACAATTTCAATATCCTGCAGTACCGAATTGCAATCGGTAGTCACGCTAACGGAATACAAACCGGGAGAAGCTACCTGAATCTCCGGGGTTATGTCACCGGTACTCCACAAATAATGTGCAAGGAAGGATTGGCCTGCATCGAGGAAGATAGTATCGCCTGCACACCAATTGATATTGTGATCAAGCTCAAAAGAAAGAGATCGTTGATCAAAATCGATATTTACACTATCTGTCTTGGTTCCACACGCATTAGAAAGTGTTAAAGAGTATAGTAAGGGTTGGTTGGCAATAACGCTTTCTGTATGAGATCCATCCTGCCAGGTAATCAATAGATCGGTTTGAGGCGTAGTGAGTATAATAGATTCGCCGGGACAAAGAAGAGTATCAGGGCCCAGATCAAAATCCAAGGGCGGCACTTCATAAGAAACAAAAATAGTGTCTGAAGCAATACCACAATGATTGAAAGTGGTAAGATGATAAGATCCCGGTGCAAATACTAAATAGCCAGGCGAAGACGTACCATCCTGCCATACGATGGAGGTTTCGGCATCCGCTTGTGCGGTTAGTCTGATAGACTGACCTTCGCACAAAACAGTATCTCCTCCCAGTTCTGCCTGGGGAGCGGTACCGCTAAAGGTTATATCAATTGTATCCGACGCATTGCCGCAATGATTTGATTCGTATAGAATATATGTACCGGAACTGGTGACAGAATAAATTGAAGAAGAAGTACCGTCCTGCCAGGTGACAGACGTTCCAGGATAAACATCAGCAGACAATAAAACTATTTGTCCTTCACATACCAGGGTATCACCGCCTAAGTTTACAGATGGAGGGACATTATCAATCATAACATTTACCGTGTCTGCATCAGAACCACATGAATTATTAACCTGGAGAATGTAGGTTCCTGAAACTGTGGTGGTATAATTCGAAGCTGTGGTTCCATCCTGCCACAAGTAATTGACACCAAAAATTCCGGAAGTCAGGTTCACGGCATTGCCTTCACAAGCAAGAATATCAGGACCTAAATCAATCTGAGGACCATTTGAATTTTCAGAGATCATCAATGTGTCAGTATCAAAACCACATGCATTGGAAATAGTAAGTATGATGAACTGTGCTTGTATAGTGCTAAATGTAGAATCTGTAGATCCATCCTGCCAGAAATAATTCACTCCTGCGATACCCGGACTTAAAGTAATGAGATCACCCGGGCAAAGGGATTGGTCTATGCCCAGATCAAGAACAGGAATAGGAGGCAAACTATTTATATTAATTGTATCAGAAGATGTCCCACACATATTTGAAATCGATGCATAGAATGACCCTGAACTGTAAGCAGAAAAATCAGGATTTGTAGATCCGTCTGACCACAGAATACCAACATTAGGTATGTTGACAAAAAGTAATAAAGATTCACCGGGACACAAAGAAGTGTCTGCACCCAGAAGCAGAGAGGGAATGCCCGGAGATAATGCAGCGATCAATGTATCATAACTAGTTCCGCAATCATTGGTTGCCTGAACAGTGATGATGCCAGGAGCAATAACACTATATGTTGAATCCACAGAACCATTCTGCCACAACCAGGAGATAACATTCGAAGAAACCGGAGTTATAACAGGCACATCGAACGAGCAAAATAAAATATCCTGCCCAAGAGAAACCGAAGGTGGAGGACCGGCAGCCACAACAGAAATCGTATCTGAATCTGCGCCGCAAGAATTACTTACTGTCAAACTATATAATCCAGGAGTAGTAATAGCAAGAGAAGAAGAATGAGAACTGTCATTCCAGAGAAATTGAACACCAGAGAGACCAGCATTAAGAAGCAGGGTATCGGAGGTACATAATTTGATGGAAGAGGGCAAATCAATATGAGGAGGATTTGCATTCACGGATACAATGATAGTGTCTGAAGCGGAAAAACAAATATTGGATATTTGAAGTGAATAAATACCGGATGAATTAATGTTTATTG
>JBDSPM010000279.1:0-2786 GCA_039930325.1 Saprospiraceae bacterium | reverse complement strand
TAAAGACCTGGTGGATGACATGTATATTGATTCTATGGGTTCATTGATCGGTGTGAGAAAGGGACGCAGCGAGAAGAGAGTCCTGGTAGCAGCCCACATGGATGAGATCAGCTTCATGGTGACCCATATTGATGATGATGGATTTATACGCTTTCATCCATTGGGGGGATTTGATCCAAAAACATTGACTGCACAGCGCGTTATTGTTCATGGCTCTCAGGATGTGCCCGGGGTTATGGGAAGCAAGCCTGTCCATCTTATGACCACTGAAGAAAAAAGTAAAATAGTCCAGCTTCGCGATTATTTTATCGATGTGGGTATGCCTGTCGAACAGGTGAAGGAACTGGTCAGCATCGGAGATCCAATCACCAGGGAGCGCGAATTAGTAGTCATGGGCGATTGTGTAAATGGTAAATCACTTGACAACCGTGTTTCCGTTTATATTCTCATCGAAACATTGAAGGCTATAAAGGGAAAAGAAATCCCATTTGATTTTTATGCGGCATTCACTGTGCAGGAAGAAGTTGGTTTGCGGGGTGCATTTAATGCAGCAGGACACATCGATCATGATTTTGGAATCGGACTGGACACTACGATTGCTTATGATACACCGGGTGCCATGCCTTTTGAAATGGTCACCCGCCTCGGTAAAGGCACAGCCATAAAGATCATGGATGCATCCATCATCTGCGACCACCGGATGGTATCCTTTATGAAATCCATTGCCAACAAACATAAGATCGAGTACCAGGCAGAAATCCTTCCGGCAGGAGGAACAGATACAGCCGCAATACAACGACAAGGCGCAAAGGGATCGATTGCAGGAGCCATTTCTATTCCGGTACGACACATACATCAAAGCATTGAAATGGCTCATATGGGGGACATCGCAGCTTCTATAGATCTGCTGACTGCAGTAATTTCAGAATTAGATCAATGGAATTGGCAGCTCTGAGTATGATCCCGGAAATTGGATGCCAGATTGTTAGATGCCAGACGGTTGGTGAGCTGTAGCACGAGGATATGCGAAGGAAAGTCGAACCATGCCGGACGCGTGATGTAATTGATATGCTTTCTAACGCTGAATGTAATATATTTCGTAAATTGATAAATAAAGAACTGGAAGTGATATTGGAATTTTAAATCCAGCGTCTGACGTCTAATATCTAACATCCATAACAACTACTATCCAGCGTCTAGAGTTCGGAAGAAATACTGACAACTGACAACTCACAATTTATATGGCAAACTCTTACACTCTTACTCTCTCACTTTCTCACTCCTCTCACTCCTCTCACTTATGAACTGGACCGAACAAAACAATAAACTCACTGCCGAATTCACCTTCGAAGACTTTTCCCAGACCTGGGCTTTCATGACAGAAGTCGCCATGCTGGCCGAACGAAAAAATCATCACCCGGAATGGACCAATGTATGGAACAAGGTCAACATTTCACTAAGCACTCACGATGCCGGTGACGTTGTGACAGAAAAAGACCGGAAGCTTGCTGACGGAATCAGTAAGATCTATGAGCGATATCAGAATCGGATGTAATGCCACTTCAAAGTAAATTGCCAGATGTTGGCACCACTATTTTCACAGTGATGTCGCGCCTGGCTGTTGAACATAACGCGATCAATCTTTCCCAGGGTTTTCCTGATTTTGATGCGGACCCAAGATTGTTATCGCTGGTCAATGATGCACTCCTGGGAGGCCACAATCAATATGCGCCGATGCCGGGTCTACCGGATTTGTGCAGAGCCATTTCTGAAAAAATAAATAACGATTACAACTGGCCACCTGATCCTGATACAGAAATTACAATCACAGCAGGAGGTACACAGGCTATTTATTCGATTATAGGCGCACTGATTTCACCTGGCGATGAAGTGATCGTTATTGAGCCCAGTTATGATAGCTACATCCCATCTGTGATTTCTTTTGGAGGTGTGGTGAAAACGGTGCAATTATTGCCGCCAAATTATTCTGTCAATTGGGATGAAGTTGAATCACTGCTTTCTCCCCGTACAAAACTGATCATGATCAATACACCTCACAATCCTTGCGGTGTTGTCCTGAATGAAGAAGATTTGTTGCGACTGGAAAAAATAGTTGTTAAGAATGGGATTTATCTTCTGAGTGATGAAGTGTATGAGCATATCATCTTTGATGGATTGCGACATGAATCTGTTCTGCGATATCCAGAACTTTATAAAAAATCTTTAATTGTATTTTCATTCGGCAAAAGTCTTCATGTGACAGGCTGGAAAATCGGATACGTGATAGCTCCTCCAGAATTGACAAAAGAATTTCGTAAAATTCATCAGTTCAATGTATTTTCAGTAAACCGGCCTATTCAACTCGCCATATCGCAATACATCAAAGCATTTGGAGAATTTGAAACCTTATCATCTTTCTACCAACAAAAAAGAGATTTATTTATTCAGTTGATGGATGGACTTCCTTTAAAATTTCTACCGTGCAAGGGAAGTTATTTTATCCTCGCAGATTATAGAGGAGCTTCTTCTCATGATGATATGAGTTTTGCAAAACAACTGACCATTGAAGGTGGCGTGGCTACAATTCCATTAAGTCCGTTTTACCAAAAGGGAAGCTCAGAAAAAATAGTGCGCTTTTGTTTTGCAAAGAAGGAGTCAACATTAATTGAAGCTGCAGAACGGCTGAAATCTTATTTTAAATGAATAATGCTGTTGTCGAAGTTTGCTCCAACAACATAGTATTCTGTTCAGCTTTCGATTGTATCTTTCTATAAAAAATAGTCATG
>JBDSPM010000278.1:0-3039 GCA_039930325.1 Saprospiraceae bacterium | reverse complement strand
AATTTCAGGAGTTTGGATAGAGAAGAGTGGGCAGGTTAATAGATCATAAGCTTGTCTGGGAAATATTTCCCAGAACATTTCAATACTCAAGGCCCCTTTTCCTTCCGCAAACTCAGGGACAAGCAATACTTGGCAAAATTGGAATGGATATTCCTAATTGCCCCGGCCTTTAGGCCGGGGTATAGAATCCAAGTTTTTTTCGGCTTTAGCCAGATGTAAAAGTTGCGGTATTTAGATTTTTAATTCAACTCGTCTGTCTTCTTTATTTCAATACTTTCCAGCCCATCTCCGAATCGGATGAGCCAATTCGGCTTCACCTTGACCCACGCATCGTATACATACTGAATGACAAACATATTCCCGGGAAATAGGGAACGGTATAGTTTCTTAATAGGATTTTTCATGGCCTCCTGTATTTCTTCAATATCATCTGAGATTTCCTTCAGATGAAGCATGTCCCGGAAATCAATCACATCAATCTTTGGCGGATCACGCTTTGTAATGGATTCCAAAATTCTTACCATCTGATCCTCCAGGGTATTGATTTCCATTTGCATCGCCAAAATTTGTTCTGCTTCATTAAAAAATTGTTCTTCAAGATTTTGGGATTCAGTTTGACTTAAATAGTTTGTTTTCATGATGGTGAATTTTATGGGTTAGAAATTTATTTGTGTTTTCTCTCCGGCAAATACCGTTTGATTTTCTGCTGAATTATTTAATTGAGTTTGATATCAAAGCCCTGACGTCTGAATAGCATTTCTTCCATTTCAAACGCCATGGAAATCAGGTCATCATCGTCTTCAAAAGGTGCTTCAGGGTCAAAGTCATTTCCCATCAGGTTCATGGCTTTTCCCATCTGTTCCCTGGCATCTTCCGATTCACCAAAATGGAAAAGACATTTAGCCTCATCATTTGTTTCCCAATATTGACTGTCGTCATGCATCTCAAACTCTTTGAAATATTTTCGCTGGAGGTATCGGAAGAATTTGATGATGGCCATATGAGTGTCTGATCCGGCATAATTGGTTTTGGTGAAAATCCACTCATATTTCTTTTCGTCCACCACTTCTGTTTCAGGATGTCGGATAAAAATAAAATGAGCGCAGTTGTACAACCTGCCATTAGGCAAAAAAGTGAGGTCTATGGATTCGCTCCGTTCAGGAGTAATCCATAGACCTTTGGCCGGCATGATATTAGACTGATGTATAGGATGACAACGCCAACCAATTTCAAGGCAGATATCAGTAACATCTTCAATCAAAAGATCGATTTCTTCCAGATTTCGCAGCATCCCTCGATAATAGATGGAAAGTCCCATGTTTCAACTGGATTAAAGGGTGAAGGAATTGTTTTCAATATTGAAAATTAAGGGGTTGGGTGAAGAAAAGCAAGAAGAAAATGAAAGTGCCAATAATTTCAGCTGGAAATTTATGCCAGTGGAATTGTTGTATTCCGAAGAATTCAGTCATGTTGCAGATGCATTCAAAAGAGAAAAACAAATCCAAAAATGGAGTCGAAAGAAAAAGGAAGCATTGATGAATGGGGACATTGAAAAGTTAAAAACACTTTCAAAGAATCATACTGAATACCGTAAAGGTGAGTTGAGAAAACCAAAAGCAAACAAATCATTTGGTCCCTGAGCCTGTCGAAGGTAAAAACTGACACTCTCCAAAAGCTTTTAATCAATTGGTCCCTGAGCTTGTCGAAGGGAATGGATGACACACTCTCCCCTTCCCCCATTTGCTGATCTGCGACCAAAGGCCGGATCAGCAAATGGGGGGGAGGGATAATATCGGGTTTCTCCCCTTCGACAAGCTCAGGGACCGATAAAATTTCGATTCTTATTCGACAAACCTAGCGAACAGATATAGCGGAGAAAATGTACCGATGATGGGGTACACCCTTACTCCTCACCTGTATGGATTACCCATCACGCTGATGATCTCATCGAATGACCTTCCGCTCATCAATACTTCCTTAAGTCGGTTATAATAAGATTTCCCACCTTCGTAGCCCCGGCCATCGATCTTACCAAGATCTGCTGACATGTTGTCCATCCAGACTGCAAACATGGTGAACCAATCCCGGCATTTCTGTTCATCACCGGTTTCCCAATATTCACTTTCGTCCGTTAATTCGAATTTTGAAAAATAGCTGACTGACAAATGACGAAACAGATGAATCAATTGCATATGCGCTTCTGGGCCGGCATACTGAACGATCGGATTAAGTGTGATTTCTTCTACGGCCGCAGGCAACTCATAACGCATACTGTGTAGTTTGAAAAGTGCATCCGGTTCGGCCAAGCGGCCATCCGGAAGGACTGTGAGATAGATCTCCTGTGCGCCGGGTGGATAAAATGAAATCCCCTGAAGCGGGAGTTCAACTGTAGTTTGAAAATGCTGCCAGGGCCACCGAAGATCATCACAGATATCTGTGACCTCATGAATCAAAGCAGAAAGTAATGCGGCATCCCGGAGCGTGCCGGAATAAAAAATGGAGAGTCCCATATCAACTGATGGTTAAAAGGTGAAGTAAAATTGTTTTCACCATTAAATTACAAACCATTTTAATAGGGTGCAAGAATAAGTTAGGAAATTTTCAAAATAGTAGTGTCAGTAACAATAATGAGTACTAAGCCTGGAAGCAGCATGCTACATTCCAGATTCCCATATTTTGCATTTTGTCACATCACGCCCCTGCATCACTGCATCACTATCCCGCAGCATCATTGATGGCGGGATCTCCGTTGCACTTCGACATCACTACATCACTACATCACTGTCTCCTTCTTCCCAAGCCACAAATACATACAGGACAGGATGATAAACAACTGGATCACCATTGCGCCAACAGGTACATTCACACCATCCATGAATCTGTGCTTTACAGTAACTGCTCCAAGGATCAAAGCTCCTATCGCGAATGCCCAGACGACATTTGATGCAGACCTTGCGGCATAAGCAATAAGCCCTACCATGATGGACAGTGCAGCCATAACTTCCAAAAGCGTTGCGGCCGCTTTATGGCCTACCTCAT
>JBDSPM010000277.1:0-9169 GCA_039930325.1 Saprospiraceae bacterium | reverse complement strand
TCTTACGCTCTCACGCTCTCACTTCTCTCCCGCGTCACGACTTCGTCTTTGGCGGGACTGCGCTACGCTTGTCACTTCTCTTACGCTCTCACGTATCATACCCCAGTATCTGAAGCATCTCATTCGGTCGTTGCTCAGGACGCCAAAGGACATCTATGAAATTTCCTTTCTCATCTCTGTCTACAAGGATATGCTGTGGTGAGGGTATCAGACAATGTTTGATTCCACCATAGCCACTGATGGCATCCTGGTAAGCACCTGTATGGAAAAATCCAATGTACAGCGGCTCCTTATCATCAGGACTAAACGTCGGCAGAAATACCTGCTGGTTGAGATCATCAAAGTTGTAATAATCCGAATGATCGCAGCTGATACCTCCGATATGGACACGACTGAATTCAGCATTCCATTTGTTGACAGGAAGCAGAATGAACCGTTCTGAAAGTCCCCAGGAATCAGGAATTGTATTCATCAGGCTGTTATCGATGAGATACCATAATTCAGAATCATTCTGTTGTTTCTGTTCGAGCACTGTAAATATGGTTGCCCCACTTTCGCCAACTGTATATTTTCCAAATTCAGTATAGATGTCAGGTTCCTGAATCTCTTCTTCTTTACAGATTTCTTTGATATTGCGGATGATCTCATCGACCATGTATTTGTAATCATATTCAAATGACAGGCTATTCCGGATCGGAAATCCTCCACCAATATTTAAACCAGTTAAGGAAGGACAGATTTTTTTTAACGCAGCAAATATTTTAAGCGCTTTTTTAAATTCTCCCCAATAATAAAGCGTATCCTTTATTCCGGTATCTACGAAAAGGTGTAGCATCTTGACATGGACTCTTTTCTTTCGCGCTATTTTGTCTTTGTAAAATTTGATCAACTCTGTCGGCCTGATTCCCAGCCTTGAAGTGTAATACGCTGACTGAGGTTCCTGTTCAATTGCAACCCTAAGGCCTATCTGAACATTTCCTTTAATTCTGTCCAATAACAGGTCTAATTCGTTTGTATTGTCCAGCACAGGAATGGAATTCGTAAAACCCATTTCATAAAGTTGCGATATCCCATCAAGGTACCTTTCTGTTTTAAACCCATTGTGTACCAGGGTGATTTCACGGGTGATATCACCACTCCGGTAAAGACTGATGATCAGGTCTATATCAAAGGCTGAAGAAGTTTCAAGGTCGACATCGTGTTCAAGCGCTTTTTTGATCACGTGACTGAAGTGGCAGCATTTGGTGCAATAGCAATAATGATATTTTCCCTGGTAATGCTGGCTTTTCATCGACCGGTTGAACCAGTTCTTGGCTTTTTTGATCTGGTCTCCGATCTTTGGAAGGTAGGTTAATTTGAAAGGCGTCCCGTATTTATCGATGATATATTTCAGTGATATACCGTGGAAGCTAAGATCTCCATTGTGTAGATCGAAGCCGTCCTGCGGGAAATAATATGTTTGCTCAATAAGGTCAAAATAACTGTTCTTCATTCTCAGGGTTCATTAGCCGGGGATAGTAAAGACGACCGGCTGGGTCAAAAATAAGCAAATCGAAGTTTCAACCGGAGTTTTATTCTGTTCCTACAACCAGTCTTTCCGCTTGAAATAGATGATCTGTGCTATAGCCATTGCTATCATCAGAGCCCACAGGAGGGGATAGGCCCATGGCCAGTCATATTCAGGCTGGTACTTGAAGTTCATTCCATATACACTTGTGATGAAGGTTAACGGAATAAAAATGGAAGTTACGACCGTCAGGATCTTCATCACATTTGTCATCCGGTATGTTGTTTCAGACATGAACAGATCATGAAGCGAAGAAAGATGATCGTTTTGATTGTCATTCAAATCGAGGATTTGCATGATGTTGTCCATTACATCTTTCAGGTACCTTCTCGTCTTTTCTGTCATCAGGTGGCTGTCTGTTCTTTGCAGGGCATTTACCGCTTCGCGGGTAGGAAGAATGAACCTGTGCATTTCAGATATATCATGCCGCACCTTATAGATTGATTTTTTTAATTCGGGTGACGGCTTCTTGTGAATTTCAGCTTCAAGGGAATGAATCCATTCGCTGCACCTGTCGATAATCGGAAAATAATGGTCCGTGATAAAATCAATGATGGCATACAGCAGGTAATCAGATTTTCTGCTCCTTATTCGCGAACTAGGTAGTCGCATTCGAACTTTCAGAGCCTGAAAGCTATCATCCGGATATTCCTGGAACGTAATCAATTTTCCATCGGTGATATATATCGATATTTGCTCACTTGTGAATTCAGAGGTGTTCTGTGTAGGAAGAAAATTTTTCAGGATCATGAAGAGGCCATGATCTGTGTATTCAAACTTCGGACGTTGTTCCGGGTCGAGCACATCTTCAAGCAAAAGAGGATCCATACCAAACATCTTCCCGATCACCTCGATTTCTGCCGGACTATGCAGTCCCCGAACATCCAGCCAATAGAAAAACTCCGGATCCGATGGAAGTGTGTCTCCAATCGGTATTTCTTCAATCGTTTCCGCATTATACCTGACAAATTCTTTAATGATCACATTCGACTTAGGAATACCGGTATAGATCAGCGACCCCGGCGGCAAACCTGTTTTTCGAATTTTTACAGATGGCATTTTAAAAAGGGTTAAAGGGTTAAAAGGTTAATTGTTTAAATGTTTAAAAGGTTAATGTTTAAAAACTCGCATCTCGAATCTCACAACTCACAACTCACTCTTCACTTTATTATAATTGATCCACTCACTCCAGCTTCCGGGATAAAGTCTTGAATCCTTGCCGGTAGCGATTTTATATGCAAGGATATTATGACATGCTGTGACACCTGAGCCACAATAAAAAACCGGTGCCTCAGTAGACTCCAACTCTAAATCCGCAAATCGTTTCCTTAATTCTTCCGGACTTTTCCATTCGCCTGATTCATTTGTATTTTCCATATAAGGTATGCAGATGGCGCCGGGTATGTGACCTGCAACAGGATCAATTGGTTCATACTCACCATTGTAACGTTTGTATTCCCTGCTGTCTACCAGCGCTCCATGGATTTCTTTCAGAGAATTTATATTAACTATCAGCTCATTTTTAGGCATTGCCTTAAAGTTGCCTGGATACATTAGAGGCCATACATTATCAACTGGAAGATGGTGAGAGTTCCAGAGCTTAAAACCACCATCCAATACAGCGACATTCTGATGCCCCAGCCACCGAAGCAGCCACCAGGCTCGCGAAGCATAAGCGCCATTCGATTGATCATATACAATGACAAGACTGCCACTATTCAGTCCGGATGCTCTTAAAGTTGATTCCAGGATAGCTGGTGCCGGGAGAGGATGACGACCTGTAACTCCATTTATGACAGGAGAGGATAAATCGGAGTTGGTATCCAGATAAACAGCACCCGGAATATGACTTTGTAAATATTCTTTTCTTCCTTTTAACGGTTCCGTCAGATAAAACCTGCTATCAAAGATGACAACTGATTTATCCTTCATTGCTTCGGAAGCTTCATCAACAGAAATAATCGGGGTATAAGTTTTTTGCATTTCTGTTATACCGGGATGTTCAGCGCTTTGAGTATTTGTTGAGTATGTTTTGCAGAGTCGACGGGATGAATGACAGCTTCAATTTTACCCTGGGCACTAATCACGAATGTGGTGCGATGAACGGCGTCACTGATCCTTCCCATAAATTCTTTCTGACCATAAATATCAAAAAGTTTCGCAAGCTTATTTCCCTCATCAGACAGGAGCCGGAATCGAAAATTATATTTGGAAATAAATTTTTGGTGCTTACTAACACTATCTTCGGATACCCCTATAATGGTAAAGCCTTTTGCATTTAATAAATCAAAATTATCACTTAACTGGCATGCTTCTTTGGTGCATGTTCCCGAATCATCATGATTGTAAAAAAAGAGAATGTATCGTTTTCCTTTCAGCTGTGCAGATGAAATTTCTTTGTTTTCATCCGTTGTAGCTGTGAATGAGGGCGCATTTTGACCGGGTTTCCACCTGGAGGTCCATGTCTGGCGCATAAGAAGGATGGCTTTGAAGTGCTACAATGTAAAGGATTTTTCAAGTTCAGACACATTACCTCTGTCATCAGTCACTTTTATCAGCAATTGATGATCTCCTTGCAGAATGCGTCCATCAAACTGATGCGTGAGAATGCCTGTTTTGCCATCGAGGCTCATCAGAATCCATGAATTGTCAACAAAAACTGCATAAATTATTCCTCTCCCTTTTTCTCGTATCCTCATGTTGTCAGATATCCTGAAATCCATTTGTGCCCATCCAGACATATTTTCTTTAAAATGAAGTGGGATGATTTTTGGGGGAATGGTATCCACCATGATGGCATACGTTCCCATTTCGCGCACATCCGTTGTTAGGTTATTCCCGATCCATGAACCACCACAATTGAAGACCGATCCATTTGGATCGCACCTTGCAATGAATGCATGGCTTATCAAAGAAGGAGGAACAAAATGTCCATCGATAGATAATTTAAAATAATCCTGCACAGGAGTTTCAACAGGGGATATTTCAAAATAAGGACTGAAATTTCCGACCTTAGTTCTTGACACTTTAGTGATGCTCAAAGGGATTTTTTCATAAAAACAATTTTCCGGCCATACAGCCTGAATGCCTTGCTGAGTGATGATAGTGACTTCATCCGGAACTCCAATCGCATTGTAGTTTACAGGTTCGAGAGATCTCGGCGCCATAGACTGGCTTCGTACCACCTGGAAATTCAATGTTGAAGCATTCCCATTAAAATCCGAGGTAGTTATCGAAAAGTGGCGTGGAAATTCTGAGTTCAGTGCAAATTTACCTTGTTCGCGCCCTATAGAATAGATAGGTAGCTTGTTCCCTTCCAAAGGAAAGCAACGGTGGAAAAAATGGTTTTCATTTATTTTCTCTTTGTAGTCTATATGGGCATTAATCGTTCTTGCCAGTTCAAAAGGTATTTCATCCATCGAAAATGCAAAACCCATTTCATCTCCCGCTTTGCACCCAATGCGGTAAATGCCGTTCTGATTTTCGTTATCATTATCTTCAGTATCGTATGTCCTGACCGCAAATGCAACTTTTTCTGAAGGCAATTCAATGGGCAATGCAATTTGATAATTACTGTCTTCGGTCATTTCAGGCTGCATGATCCTGGAATTCAACAGTTGACCATTCGCATCCATCTCATAAACGATCAGTTGCTGGATGACGGGAGCCCGGTGATCCGTGATCGTAAATCCGAAGTGCAAAGGATTGACTGGTGTTTGGTCATTAGTATGACGAATCTCAAAATGCAAATGGGCTCCATATGAGCTGCCTGTATTACCCATGAATCCTATTTGCTGCATTTGTGATACCGGGAATTTATCCGGTCCGGGATTAAGATCGACCTCAAATGATTGTTGAAGGTATTGTTGCTCTTTGACATATTGTTGTATTTCATCTGTGAAATGGTCGAGGTGTCCGTATAGGGTGGTGTAACCATCAGGATGATCTATAAAAATTGCATTCCCGTAACCATATTCGTCTATTTTTATTCTGCTGATATAACCTCCTGAAGCCGCGTATATTGAATCACCTATTGTTTTATTCAGGGATCTGATATCAAGGCCTGCATGAAAGTGATTGGTCCTTAACTCTCCGAAAGTGCCTGAAAGTTTTATCTCACGCCTGACCGGAGAGACAAAGTCACCTTTGGGATACGTATGGTTGACCTCCATACTGGAAGGTAACACGGTACATAATAATATAAAGGCATATGTCTTCATTTCAAATCTCTATGTAATGTGTGTAGGAGAGGAAATAACTAATCTTTTCATCAACTCTTCAATCTCATATTCTTCTTTGAAGATGCGCCGATTTTCATTTGAAGCTAGTCCCGTATCAAATTTTTCCCGGACAGCCGGATGATTAATGAGAAGTAGGTTAGCGGTAATTCCTAATGACCACGAAAGCCAAAATTGATTTTGCCGGTTTCTTTCAATCCCTTGTCGGTTTGTTTTTTGCCTGGTGTCTGAATATGAACGTAAAACATCCCACAATTCATCTATACCCTTTCCTTCGAGTGCCGAAGCTAATAAAATAGTAGGCTTCCAGTAATCACGAAGCGGTGAGAAATAGTGAATAGCATTTTGAAATTGACTTTTGGAAACTACAGCTGATTCTTTTAACGCTCCATCTGTTTTATTAATTACAATGATATCAGCCAATTCAGTGATGCCTCTCTTGATCACCTGTAGTTCATCCCCCCCGCCTGGTTGCAGTATTAGTACAAATCCATCCGTGAGGTGCCAGGCTACATGCTCAGATTGCCCCACGCCGACCGTTTCAAGGAAAATCAAATCAAACCCAACGGCTTCTAAAAGGGTCATCATCTCAAAGCTCCTGCGGCCTATGCCCCCAAGGACTGTGCCTGCAGCACTTGAGCGAACAAAAGCGGAAGAAGATACTGAAAGCCCTGGCATGCGTGACTTATCCCCCAGAATACTTCCGTGACTAATATTGCTCGTTGGGTCAATAGTGATAACACCAACTTTGTGTCCCTCGGTGATTGCTTTTAGTCCTAAGGATTCGATGAGGGTACTTTTCCCAACTCCAGGCGCCCCACTGATGGCAAGTCTTGTAGCCTTAGGCTCATTGGTCAGTTTCTGGTTACATAATTCAAGAAGTTGTATTGCTTCCACCCTCTCATCCGGCCTCTCGCTTTCTACCAAAGTCATAGCACGTCCCAGCGCAACCCTGTCACCCTGAATTACTTTGTTGAATAAACCGGATATCTCACTTCCCATTACATAATCGGGTATTGAACCAGCATCAAATATAGTGAATAATTGTAAACTGTATAATCTTGAAAACCAAACAAGTAGTCGATGGAATAGGGCACTATTTTTAGTTAAAAGCATTATGTTAAATCATTAATTCACCAGAAGCAGCCCATTAACGATTTCATAATACACACAAGCTTCGAAAGCAGGTTTATTTGCAGTTCAAGTGTATTTCAAAGTGGTGGACGGAAATTATTTTTTTTGAACCACGCCATAAAGGCATTAATTCAATACATCCAGCCGGCCACCACTATTTTTTAAACAAGGAGTTTTGACCAAATGTCTTCAGTCCATCGCTGTGTATAACAATCCAAAGTGTAAGAACCTGCCAGCGGATCGGTTCCTTTATACATTTCACTTTCCATATTCAGCAAGTGATGAATATTTCTGTCTATGCGTGAATAATAATTTGGAAGGGTTCTTCCGGGGATGTGATATATACACAGAGAGTGCACTCCCGTCAGGGAAGCAGCCAAGGCTGCCACGGATGAACGGATGAGAGAATGATTAGGATCGGCTGAATCTGTAGGATACAGGTGAATCTCTAAATAAGGTGAGGAGGATATGCCATGTGCATTTGTATACTGTTTCCATAGATTATTCCAAACAATATGCAGCACGCGCGTCTGAATCAATTGCCTGGCAAATTGGGTATCAGGGACAAAGAGTATTATGCAATTCTCTAAAAAATCAATCTGGTTAAATCCCTGTGAAGTCCAGTACATAAGATCATTCAAAACCAGCTGAAAAATCCCGGAAGCTTCGGCTGTCCAGTTTTCTCCGGATGGAAATTCGTAAACGAATCGAAAAGATTTTGCATTCTCTTCAAGCGTTCCCTGCAAGGCTTCTAAATAAACAGATGAGAGCTGATTGCTTTTTCGCTTCAATCGTATCAAAGTATTATCGGGGACAATTTCACGTACGATGTTGATGATTTCCGGTGACGCCACATCAAGAGAGACGCTCAGCTCAATCATATTATCAAATACGCTATCCAGCCAAAGCCGAAAAGGCATTTTTTTTTCAGGGTCTATCTGTAGTACCAACGACTGCACACCATAGTTGAGAGCATCAAGTATTTTGAGGTTTATAGTTTTTGGATCGTCTGCGGATGTATCGATCCATTCCATGATCCTTGGGGGCTGTTGAAATAAACTATCAGGTAATCTGATTGAGAGTTGCCGGTCCTCTGCATGCAGGGTGGGAATCAATTTTTCACCAGGCCACCATTCAGATTCAATAGAATTATTACCCCCTTGTCTCAGATCAGATTCGATCTGCTTAAGCCAGGCATCTTTAGTGACAGTATCAAATGTGTATTTCCAGTCCGACATCTTGTTTACAATGATAAACAATTAATGGTAAGGACTTAATTACTTAATGCCTAAAAAAAGTCTTTTCATTCGTCGGGCCGGATACAATACGCGCCGACGAATGAAAAGACCTTTGCTCCCTGCTCCCTGCTCCATGCTCCCTGCCCCCTGCTTCTCTTGGATACCGTAGCCTTAGCAAAGGCATCTGCTCTCTGCTTTCCTTATCTTTACACAATGCCAAAAGGTGAATTCCAAATTCCGATCTACCTTGATTATCATGCTACTACCCCTGTCGATCCCAGAGTCCTCGAAGTGATGCTGCCATATTTCACAAAAAATTTTGGTAATCCTGCCAGTCGATCACATCCTTTCGGTTGGAAGGCAAATGAGGCTGTTGAAATTGCAAGGAAACAGGTTGCAGATTTGCTGAAGGTCATTCCACAGGATATTTTTTTTACATCAGGGGCCTCTGAAGGTTTGAACATGGCTATTAAAGGCCTTGCTGAATCTTTGAGCTATAAAGGAAAACATATCATTTCTTTTACAACAGAGCACCATGCTGTGCTTGATCCGTTATCATGGTTGAGTTCAAAAGGGTATGATATCACATTGTTGCCTGTTAATAAAGATGGAATGCCGGATATTGATCAGCTACGATCCTCTGTTCGAAAGGATACCATCATGGTTATTGCAATGTGGGCAAATAATGAAACCGGTGTGATCAATGATATGAATGTTATTGGTGAGGTCTGCAGGGACAAAGGAGTTCCCTTGGTATGTGATGCTACTCAAGCTGTTGGAAAAATAGAGGTGCATCCAAATGATTCTGGTATTGATATCCTTATTCTATCAGCGCACAAAATGTATGGCCCCAAAGGAGCCGGCGCTGTTTATATTGGTAGGAAAGGAAAGAAATTAAAACCCGAACCACTTATTCACGGTGGCGGTCATGAAGAAGGTTTCAGGTCCGGCACTTTAAATGTGCCTGCCATAGTAGGATTGGGAGCAGCTGC
>JBDSPM010000276.1:0-3213 GCA_039930325.1 Saprospiraceae bacterium | reverse complement strand
TTCTCACGTTCTTCCGTTCCCCAAAGTCTTCGCATATGTCTCTTTAAAAACCTCCTCATCACAAGCATAATATTCTCCCCGAACACCTTTAATCAGATAATCACCAGCCTTTCCTTTCATCAATCCTTCCATGGTCATGATTTCAAACTCATGGTCGATTTTAACAGCCCCGATCGGAATGTCCTTTTTAGTGTATGATTCAAATGGTAAATCATACGAGGTCCCGGAAACAAAATACTCATTTTGCGCAGCTGCATGATTGATATTCATAAAGCCTTTAAAGTGATCTTCCAAAACATATGCGCCCCCTGCTTTTTCACCGATCAACGCCAGCATTTCAAGATTTTTTGGGTTATCCATTTCTCCAATGGTTTTCAGCTGCTCAGAGCTGAGCTCAATCCCCAATGCATCTAAATCTTGCTTCGCCAGATTAACATTATATCGGAGGTACGTCAATGCGCGAAATCCAAGGAACAATTCTTCATGGAGATTCCCCATTTCACTGTCAATCGAAACGGAGGTGGGTGAATCACCAAGGATCTGCATGATCATCTGGTTAGCCAGGTTTGCATCATACATGAAGAAATCAGGCATTTTTGCAGCCCATTCCATCAGGTTATTTTTCTGATAGGCTTCATAGCTGCTCTTATTGTCTGAAACTCCTGTACCCACCGATACTAATAACATATTCCGTTTGCCAATTTTCCATCGAAAAGGATATGAATTCAGACTGCCTAAAAGGAATAAACGAAACGAAGGATTATTAATCATGCTGATACCACCATCAATAAAAGCACCCTGTTCACCTGCACTATCTTTTAAAAACATGGGTAGGAAATATGTTGGGGCAGCAGCGCTTGCCATGACGACCTGCCACAAAGGCCAGTCTTTATTTTGCGCATAATACTTTCCATCCGGATGATTGTGGATAGCCCATGTGCTAAAGGTTTCCGCACGTTTTGAAAAAATGCAAAGCCCGGTTAGCACATTCTCCTTATCGCCCAATTTAATATCACCGAAATAACTTTTTAAAGCAAGTTCAAGAGGTTTGCTATCATATTTGACTCCCTTGAAAAGATACTGGAAGAATCCAGTCTTGTGTCCGAATATCTTACTACCTAGTTCGAAATATTTGTGTTTGATCTCACTTGCTTTCATTCCGATGGCGAGTCCGGTAGCTATGATGGATCCGGTGCTGGTTCCGCCGATAAGATCGAAGTAATCGCAAAGTCTGAAATCAGGATTATTATTTTCTTTTGCAAGCAATTCCTCCATCCTTTCCAGAAACCCAAGCGTCAATATGCCGCGGATGCCACCTCCATCCAATGATAAGATGCGTTTGGGACCCCCACCATGTAGGTGGTCCTCAAGTTTTATCATCGCTTTTGTATAGGATAAATGATAAGAAATTCCTCACACCATACGTGGGAGATGAATATGGATTTTTGGCTTGACATTGTATGCTCTGCGAATATAATCAAAATAAAAAAAGGACATTTACCCGAAAGTAAATATCCTTTTATTGAGCTGGGAAGCTTATTTTTTCTTACTATTTATCGTAGGCATAGAAGCTTTTGGCTATCTGGATAGCCTTATTTTCGTATCCATCGGCATAGACAATTACGACCAGCAGGTTAGTACTGCTTTCCTTGTCCAGAAGTGCTAGCAGCACGGCATTGGCGCCATCTTTTCTTCCTTTGATATAATAGCCGGTGAAGTCATCAATATCGACTTCATCGCCTTCCTGAACACGGTCGTATTGAAGATTTTTGGCAAATTCATCCACTGCATCAGATAAGTCATCCTTCGTGATGGTTTCATCCTGGATAGGAAGGATACTGAGATACAAATTGTCATTGCTGGCGGTGAACTCTTCCGCATTATTTGTCTCAATCTTAAAATCGTCGGGTACTGTGAATCCAACGCCATGCGTATCCCATTCCATTTTGGTCTGGGCCTGAACTGATGAAGTAATCATGAATCCGCATAGGGCGGCCAAGAGAGCATAAAATTTCATGGTTACAAGTTTTAGTGAAAAGGTTTTTTGAAAGGAGTTGGTCGGTAAAGTGATCAAAAGATAGGAAACTTCGGGGTTAGGCTCGCCGTCGTCCTACACTAGCGTATACGGACTATGGCGAGCGCACAAGATGACGTTTTGTGAATGCACGCCCAGAACCTGATTTTAGATATTTTTCAAAACTGAAAGCATGATGTCTTTCGAAGAAACATATGTACAAAGTAAGTTCAACTGGTATTCTTCCTTTGGTAGCAGATACCCATCCTTTAGTATGCCTGTTTAGTCGCTCATTGAGATTGGAAGTGCAGCCAACGTAATAAGTCCCATCTGCACAATTGAGCAGATAGACAAACCATGTTTGATTCGAAGGCGGATCGTATCCGCCGAAGCTCGCCGGATCCTGCATAGACTTTGTTTTCGAACGGTCAACAGGCTCGCCGTCGTCCTACACTAGCGTATACGGACTATGGCGAGCGAAGGCGGAGGAGGAGGGATTCGAACCCCCGAAGGCTTTTACACCTTGCCGGTTTTCAAGACCGGTGCAATCAACCGCTCTACCACTCCTCCGTAAAAAAGAACCGCCCTTTCGGACGGGCGGCAAATATAATAAAAATCCCTCCATGAGGCCGGACATTGCCACCATGCCCAGGTCATATATCAGACGGCACACAAGTAGTCAATCTGAAAAGATCTATGATTTCATTTTGGAAATATCCGATGATATTCAGAAATCACATTTGACTTATAAAAATTGGAAAGAAACCAGGAATCGTAAGGAGGAGGTGAATTTATCTTTTGTATAGTATCTGGTGAAATTCCTTTTTCATGAAAGGAACGGGCAGCATCTTCAACATTTTGAAAATACCCCTCCATAGGTGTAATGTCTGCAAGCGTTCCCACCGGTCCATGACCAGGTACAATCCATTTTATATCCAAATGTGAGATTTGGCTTAAATAACTTGTCCATTTAATCGGATCACCATCACCAGTCCACGGCTGGTTGTTGATAAATAGCAAATCACCTAAAAATGCAATATGATCATCAGGTAAATAAAGAAAAAGATCACTTTCCGTATGTCCCTCGCCATACGTGATCAGCTCTACATTTCTTTTGCTTCCGTAAATCGTAAGATGATCATTGAAAACTATATCGGGAAGGTCCAACGTAAGTTCATTGGCAGATGTAACATACGCTT
>JBDSPM010000275.1:0-4339 GCA_039930325.1 Saprospiraceae bacterium | reverse complement strand
ACTGATTAATTGCCCCGTGCTTTAGCGCGGGGAAATGACACCATAATTTTGGCTTTAGCCACAGAGAAAAGTTAGTTGCTTGTGGCTTAAGCCAGAAATATTTCCCTCATCTATCCCCGGGATAAATCCCGGGGCAATTAGCGATTTCTCTTTTAGATCATCCCCCAAGCTGAAATCAAATTTAATGTTTTAAATTAATCACCTCCCGCAGCATAAGAAATTTAATGGCGGGACCTCGCTGCGCTTGCCAGTTGCTTCCAAGCGAAAGGAAGAGATCAGTGGAATGCAGGGGTCGGAGGCAAAGCAATAAATATAAAAAAAAAGGTAAGAGAATTAACTCCTACCTCCATACTTTATTAAATCTCACCCTTTCAAAGAGTTTTATATCCTTTTTATTTCCTTTCTTTTTATTCCCTCTTCACAGAAAATGTTCCCGTGAAAGGATATTCAATATTTCCTGCATTCGGCCCTGTGTTAACTGTGCCACTTAGATTACCCTGTATATAATCACCGGGGCCTCCATAATATGTCACCTGAATTGTAACTGCAGTAGCCTGAACAAATATCATCGGTGGAAGTTCAAATCCAATTTCAAATCCCGTCGGGGTATACGTTCCCGGAACCACGCCTTCAAAACTGACGTAAAAATATTTTGAAGTATTTCCTACACTATCTGCCGCAGTTATCCGGGTGATTGCGCCTTGAATCCCGGTCGACGGTAAGAAATAAAAAATATGATCAGTGAAACCCGCGACTTCTATGTCAATGTATTCGGTAAGAGTTTCACATACCGCAATAGTACCTGCGTTGATGACAGGCGCATAATTATATATTTGAGGCAGGCTTTGCTTAAGAGCTGATATATCAATGGCCGTTACTGTAACATCACTTTCATCACAATTCATCGCGGATAGTGAAAATGCACCAGTGATGGAATCCAACCCGGTATAATAGTTCTGACCATTGATGGCGATTTTTACAAAGCCATTGGTTACCGGATTACCGTCACAGTCAACTGCATTTCCGGAAATGGCAGAAAAAGATACGGTGGTAGAGGGAATTGTAATCGGGCCCAACATAGTGGTATCTGAAAACGGACCGATTTGCTGGGACAACAGAATATCGCCGCACGGGCTCTTCACTTCCATCAGCAGTAATTCGCCAGAAGCTACCAAGCCACAAACAACGCCTTGCTCATTTGTATAAGCACATCTTGTAGTCTCAAGGCTCAGTATGGTGATGCAAACCTCAACCTGGCTGGCCGGCGAACCATCTTCATACACAAAGGAGGCACCCCATTTGAAGGTCGGAAATCCTGCATCGCAATTCCAATAACTGAAATGTCCGACCTCCGTAACGTATGCATTTCCTTCCAGTGATGCATTGCCTTCTTCTTTCCAAAAGCCTTGCGCTTCATCGAAATACCACATGGGGATAGTGGATGGTGCATGCCCGATAAGCTGTGCAGGAACTTCTACATGAAGTCCAACTTTTGATCCTGTCTTGACCTGAAGAAGATTGCCGGTGGATGATCTGAGCTCAACGACGACCATGCCCAAGCTCCCGAGGCATTGCTCTTCTCCTTCCGTATTCTTTCCTACCAGGTCGCCAGGCATCTTGTAAGATAAGTCCGGATCACCTGCGGCAATAGGTTGGGCTGTGACATTCACAGTGCCTTCATAGCTATTTCCATTTTGATCCATAATGGCATTCGCAGGAAAGTCTAACGTGGTACCATTATGAATGGTGATCATGCCACCTGCAGCGGATTGAATCGTGCCTACTGATGTGGAAGGAAGCAGGACGATCCTGACAAATTGTGTTTGTTTAGGGATCGGATAAAAACGTCTTGAGCCATGAAAAAAGCCGGCCTTATTAGCAGTAACGTAGGTTGATTTCTCCATTGTCACTTCTTTGAAATAGGCGATTCCATCATTGTTCGTGTCTTCCACCCTATTGCCAAGCGTAATCTTCACGCCTTCCATAGGTACACCACTTACATCTCTCACCTCAATGAAGGCAGATGAATTAAATTTAACAGCCTGTGGATCAGGCACAAAGGTTTCAGTATCCCTGCATCTTGCCAGTGCGAGGGCCATTATCATAAAAATAAAAATCTTCTTACCCATTTCTCTTGCTTCTCTGGTATGATGTGTAGATGCCGGAATAGTCCGAAACGCTGTCTGGGATGTATTTTTCATTCAATGCCAATTCTGCCCCCTGCCCCCGGGACGGGGGAATTGCACTTCATCCTTCAAAGGTGGATTTGACCTTTTCCTTTCAAATATCTTTCATGTAATTTTTGACACCTTCTATTTCTTTATAAAATTTCTTTGAAATTTTATAAAGCAGTCTGCTCCCCCTTTGGAGGTGGAAGGGGGGAGGAAATCATTAGTCGGTCGGATGCAATAAGACCCGACTGTATATTGCTTAGTGTCTATTGCTTATTGCTTATTGCTTATTGTCTATTGTTACCTTCGTCTTAGCCTTCTTAGTTGCCTTAGCCTCTACATGTCCGCATTCACAGATAAAATCAATTCAGATATACCAACCCTTGTAGATTTTCATGCCGTCTGGTGTGGTCCCTGTAAAATGCAGGAACCCGTTCTGAAATCTGCCCACAAAAAATTTGGTGACAAGGTTTCGTTCCTGAAAGTGGATATTGATAAAAATGAAAATGCATCGGCGAAATATCAAATCAAAGCTGTTCCAACACTTATTCTTTTTAAGAATGGCGAAATAAAATGGAGACATTCGGGGGTTGTAACCGAACATGCTTTGGAGCAGGTGATAAGACAGCATTTGTAGTAAATGAAAAAGAATACATTCTTCCTACTTTTTCTATTGGCCATTTCATCCCGGTTGGCTGCCCAGCCTTTTGCCGACAAAAAGTAAGAGAACTTGTATATTTGATTCCGTCAAAGGCAAAGTCGGATTATATTGATTTCAGTACATTGGAAATCCTTTTCATTCAAAAAAATATACTATGAAAATATATTTACTCTATCTGTTCGTTACCTGCAGCCTGCTCACAGCCTGCAATAACAAACCTGCTGAAAAAAACACCAAAAGCACAAGTGAATCGCCAACGCAGGAAGTTAAAGATGAAAAATCCACTGCTACAGGAAAGGAACCTGTATGCTTTAGATATTTCGGAAACAGGGACAGCGTTTATTTGCAGCTTAGTGAAGTGTACGGTACGATGACAGGAATGTTGCTCGTTAAGAATTACCAGAAGGATAGAAACGTGGGTACGCTTGAAGGTAAAATGGCTGGTGATGTGCTTATTGCAAATTATACATTCAAGTCAGAAGGAATGATGTCAACGCGACAAGTAGCCTTCAAGAAAAAAGGTAATGATTACATCGAAGGATTTGGTGATGTAAGTGAGGTCAACGGCAAGATGATATTTAAAGATCCGGCTAATTTGAAATTTGATGAAACCAGAATTTTTGTAAATGTGCCGTGTAAAAATTAAATAATTTGATCCGTTCAATAATTATTTTTTTTATGCTTTACGGGCTTTACGCTTGTGGAGATACACATTGCAATCCCGAACTTTTCACAGGAATCACATTGCGGGATTACAATGGAAGTCCCCTCTCCGCTGAAGATCCTGATGACTGGACATTTAATGACAATTGGCATGAGGGGATACGAAATTTTTTTTCAGAGCAGTATGAAACAAATTGCAATCCCACATATACCTATTCCATTGTAGCCTATCCTAATCCCTGCAATGGCATCTTTGCACTTAGTTTTGGAAAGGATAGCCTCACAAAAGTGGATATCAGAGTTGTGAATTTCGTTTGTGGTACGCTGGTCTCACTTTCCACCACCCAGCATGAAAATAATTTTCAATTGGAGCCAAAGGAAGAAAATCGTATTGTGAGGGTATATTATAAATTCATTAAAGAAGGATGCGAATTCCAGGGGCACGGGGATGTAGCATTCATTAAATAGTCTATGGTAAGGTTTATAAAGAGGCTGGTAAAGTGCCCAAAAAATTATAGTAATGTTAAAAAACAAGAATAGGGTTTTCCTGGAATTCTGTATGGTAATAGTAACTTATTTCATACAGGTGGTTTTCGTGAATTCACAAACTATTTTAATTTTTGAAGATTTTGAAACCGGTGATTTTGAAAGCAAAGGGTGGTATGATGGGTTCAGGGATCAACGTACTACATCTGAATATAAAAATGGAACCCATTCCTATGAAGGGCATTTTACACAGGGTGCAGTGAATTCGGGTGCAGGCCGACATTTATTTACTGAAACCGATAAATTGTATCTCAGTTATTGGGTGAAATACAGCACCAATTGGATCGGATCCGGTGTG
>JBDSPM010000274.1:0-12360 GCA_039930325.1 Saprospiraceae bacterium | reverse complement strand
ACAGGAAAAGAATTTCACGTTGCTTGGCTTCACTCCTGAGCAAGCTGAATCTCAATTTGGATTTTTGTTGGGTGCGTTTGAATTTGGAGCGCCTCCTCATGGGGGTATTGCTTTTGGATTCGATCGTTTATGTGCGATGATGAAAGGAGAAACATCCATTCGTGATTTCATCGCATTTCCAAAAAATAATATGGGAAGGGATGTGATGATTGATGCGCCCTCTTTGATAGACGATGCACAGCTGAATGAATTGTCGCTTAAAGTGGTTAAAAAATAAAAAGCAATCTCATTCATTTTTTGAAAAAGGGTAAAACCAAATGATAGTATCAAATACCCTAATTTTGACTATTCAACGTGTGAAAGAAATATGAGTTTTGTAGAAATGAAAGTTCCGGTGATCGGTGAATCAATCAATGAAGTCACTTTATCATCCTGGTTAAAACCGGATGGCAGCTTTGTCAAATTAGACGAACCTATCTGTGAATTCGAATCTGATAAGGCCACACTTGAGTTTCCGGCTGAAGCGGAAGGCAAGCTGATACATGTTGCGAAAGAAGGAGATGACCTGAAGATTGGCGCCCTGGTAGCACGGATTGACACGAGTGCAACATCTTCCGATGTTAAAGCTTCTGCTCCACCCGCATCTAAAGAGAAAGCGGAACCTGTTCCGGCTGAAAAAACGGTCGCTACAGAAAAGAAGCAAGAGAAAACTACAGAAAACTCGAAAGAAAAAATAGCTTCCCCTTCCGCCTCCAAAATCTTGCGTGAAAATGCAGTTGATCCTGTCAGCGTAGAAGGTACAGGAAAAGAAGGCCGCATCACGAAGGCAGATGCAATGCAAGTTTCTTCCAATAAGCCGGCAGAAATAAAAACTCCAACGCCTGAAGTTGAAAAAACTGCACCTAAGCCTGATGTCAAATCACATATTCCATTCCAACGTGAAGAGCATAGAGAGAAGATGTCGAGAATGCGAAGGACGATAGCCCGTCGTCTGGTCTCTGCAAAAAACAATACCGCCATGCTCACTACTTTCAATGAGGTGGATATGACAGCGGTGATGGAGATGCGAAAAAAATACCAGGATCAGTTCGTAGCAAAATATGGAATCAAGCTTGGCTTCATGTCCATATTTGCGAAAGCTTGTGCTCAAGCCCTGTTAGAAAAGCCTGACGTCAATGCTTACATCGATGGTGATGATCTTGTGTATCATGATTATGTTGATATTTCAATTGCCATATCAACGCCAAATGGACTTGTGGTACCACCGATTCATAATGTTGAATCATTGCGTTTTGATGAAATAGAGATGAAGATCAAAGAGCTGGCAGATAAGGCCAGAGTCGGCAAGCTTAGTTTAGAAGAAATGTCAGGCGGGACATTTACCATCACGAATGGAGGTGTATTTGGTTCCTTATTGAGCACGCCTATCATCAATGAACCTCAATCAGCGATACTGGGCATGCACAACATACAGGATCGGCCGGTAGTCATCACTGGACAGATAGTGATACGCCCGATGATGTACCTGGCATTGTCTTATGATCATCGCGTGATTGACGGAAGCACCAGCGTAACCTTTCTTGTACGGGTCAAGGAGTTGCTGGAAGATCCAACGAAATTAATTTTAGGAATTTAATAAATTTTGCGTCTACCGAATTGAAGCAAGAAGCAAATCAGGGAGTGGCATTTCGTCCCCGGTATTTTTAATAATGCCTACCACCACATCTGCGATACCCATCTGCAGTATTCCAAGATCCTTGGCTGCGCGTTTTGACAGATCGACAATGCGTCCTTTCACATAGGGTCCCCGATCAACTACCCTGACAATCACTGACTGTTCAGGGCAATCTCTCAGAGCTATCTTCATTATACTGCCCAAAGGAGCCGTGAGGTGGGCACAAGTAAGTTCATTTGGATTGTAATTATTCCCATTAGCCATCGTGCGTCCATCGAACCAGTCAGCATAATAGCTTGCTACTCCTGCTTGCTGGCTGTACACTTTACTGCATAGCAAGAAACAAAGCATACGTATGCCTGATATGATATGGGACTTCATTACAATCTATTAAACGCACTTAATAGCCTGTAGTTCAGTGAAGTCTGAAAAATATGGAAGAAATAAGCTATGTATATATGTAAGTCCGCTGAGAACCAACGGACTGAATTCAATCTTTTTTTGAATTAAAATGAAGCTCTATCTCGGTCGTTCCATGCAGTAGTGGTAAATATTTAGCTGCATCCTGATCCTCCAGCGTGGTATCGTCTACTTTTATGTGGCCGTTTTTCACTGTGATGATATTCGTTCCTTCATCAATATATCCATCTGCATCCAGCGCAGAGATGAAATCAGCATACGATTCATTTTTGATGGAATCCGCATCCTTTTTCTGAATGCCGTTTTCGATATTTTGTCCATTGTTGTTTTCGCCATGATGACTTATTAAAGCAAGCGAGGGCGCAATCACGAGAGATACGATCGACATTAACTTGATCAGAATATTCATCGATGGCCCTGATGTATCCTTGAATGGATCGCCGACTGTATCACCGGTGACAGATGCTTTGTGCGGCTCACTTTTCTTATAATACATCACACCATTAATACTGACTCCTTTTTCAAAACTTTTCTTTGCATTATCCCAGGCACCTCCTGCATTGTTCTGAAATAATCCCATCAATACACCACTGACAGTGGCCCCTGCAAGGAAACCACCAAGTGCTTCAGGGCCGGCAACAAAACCTATGATCACAGGAGAGCTGATAGCAATGGCACCCGGCAACATCATCTTGCGAATGGATGCTTTCGTAGAAATAGCAACGCACTTATCATATTCCGGCTTTCCAGTACCCTCCATAATTCCGGGGATATCGCGAAATTGTCGACGGACTTCTTCCACCATGGCCATGGCTGCTTCACCAACCGCCCTGATGGCTAAAGATGAAAACAAGAATGGAATCATGCCTCCGACAAACAGGCATGCGAGAACATCGGCTTTGTAAATATCGATACCGTGTATTCCGGCCACACCAACAAAAGCAGCAAACAATGCTAACGATGTTAAGGCAGCTGAAGCAATAGCAAAACCTTTGCCTGTCGCTGCAGTTGTGTTTCCGACCGCATCAAGTATATCCGTTTTCTCACGTACATCTGCAGGAAGTTCACTCATCTCTGCAATGCCTCCTGCATTATCTGCAATAGGACCAAATGCATCAATCGCAAGTTGCATAGCTGTTGTGGCCATCATACCTGCGGCTGCAATAGCTACGCCGTACAATCCTGCACACAAATAGCTTCCCCAAATTCCTGCTGCCAGAACCATGACAGGCAGAAATGTACTTTCCATGCCTACCGACAATCCTCCAATGATATTTGTAGCATGCCCGGTAGAAGACTGCTGGATAATAAACTTGACGGGTTTCTTATTCATAGCCGTATAATATTCAGTGATCATGCTGATCAATGTACCCACAGCTAAACCAACAAAAATAGCACCGAGGACGCCCCATTTTGTAAATGCATATCCCCGTAATTCCATGTTTTCAGGTAGGATGTAATAGACCAATGCGGCTGATGCAATACCTGTAAGAATGATGGAGCCCCAATTACCCATGTTGAGTGCTCTTTGAACTGTAGAGGTGCTCAATTCTGCAGTCTCAGATATCCTGACAAACCATGTAGCAACGATGGAAAACAAAATTCCTACTCCAGCTATAAGCATAGGGAGTAAAATAGGAGAAAGACCTCCGAGGCCATCATCACCGGTGATAATGGTTTGCTGGCCGAGAACAATTGTGGCCAGCACTGTGGCTACATATGAGCCGAATAAATCAGCTCCCATGCCGGCTACATCACCGACGTTGTCTCCTACATTGTCTGCTATTGTGGCCGGATTGCGCGGATCATCTTCGGGAATGCCCACTTCCACTTTGCCTACGAGATCTGCGCCAACATCTGCGGCTTTTGTATAAATACCACCTCCTACACGTGCGAATAAAGCTATGCTTTCTGCTCCCAATGAAAACCCGGTGAGAATCTCAATAGCCTTGAGCATCTCAGGTCCATTGACAGGCATGCCTTCAGCAAAGATCTGTCTGAGTATGATAAACAAGCCGCCCAGACCAAGAACTGCCAAACCTGCTACACCCATGCCCATCACAGATCCGCCGGTAAAAGATACTTGCAGTGCTTTGCTAAGGCTTGTGCGCGCAGCCTGGGACGTACGAACATTGGCTTTGGTAGCCACTTTCATTCCTATATACCCGGCAGTGGCGCTTAATACCGCACCCATGACAAAAGCGATGGCGATGCTCCAGTGACTATGGGGATTAGAGGATGCCATGACGGCCAGCAAAATGCCTACGAGTACCACAAAGTATCCGAGGATTTTCCATTCGGCCCGGAGAAAAGCCATTGCACCTTCGGCAATGTAATTACTGATTTCCTTCATTCGCTCATTACCTGCGTCTTGCCTGGACACCCAGTTAAATTTCACAAAGGTGTAGATCAACCCTATCGCGCCCATCACCGGAACCAGAAATATCAGCTTATCCATAGTCATTATATCGTTCTGTTTTATTCCCTAAAAAGGGGTGCAAAGATAAACAAAGAACCCTAAAATCTTCCCTGGCTTCGGATCTTAAGTCGAGCCTAGCTATAGCTCTGACTTCATTCCATATCAGTCTACTACATATTTATATACCTTGCAATAAATTAAATATAAGGAATGACGCTTGGTGAATTTTTTCAATGGACAGCGTTGCACCCCGTCCTGCTACTAGTTTATTTTCTTGGAGTTCCTGCGATCGCTTTGCTCGCGGGTTTATTTAGCAGAGGCGAAGGTCATTTATCTCCCTGGAAGTACTTATATTCTATACTTATATATCTCGTTTCGATCCCCGGAATATTCGCGATTACTTTGAGTATTTACTTTTTCCTTTTTGAGCGAAGATCCATTTTGGACACTAATCTTTTTACCCAGGTTTTGCCGGTGCTTTCGATGATTGCAACGATCCTGATCATCAGAAAGCAGGTAAATCTTGATCTAATTCCGGGATTTGATAAAATATCCGGACTCGTCCTGATCATCTCGACCCTCATGTGCCTGATGTGGATCATAGACAAGACACAAATTTATTCAATCACTTTTATGCCGTTTTATGTCGTCATCTTAATCCTTATGGCTGGTTTTTTTGTTATCCGACTTGGCCTGAAGAGGTTGACGAAATAATTAAGTTCAAAATTTTGATAGAAGGTCTTATCTTAGTAATGTTGCCTCTCCCCGTCTTCCTCGTTTTTATCTAATGCTTTTTAATGACTTCAAATTAATTGCCATGATGAGGATACTACTATTTTCTGTTTTATTGTTCCTTTCATCCAGGATTTTTACTCAACCTACGCTGGCTTTTACGCCCCTCAATCTAACGGGCGGGACATTAGACCATCCTGTCGATATAACCGGGTGTGGCGATGGGTCAGGAAGACTATTTGTTGTAGAAAAAAAAGGTGATATCCGGATTATACTAAACAATGTTATCCAGTCTGGTTTCTTTCTGAACATTCCGGATTCGGTTGAAACCAATGGTGAGCGTGGGCTTCTGGGTATGGCATTTCATCCGGCTTATCCTGACAGTCCATATGTCTTTGTCAATTATGTTTTGAAAGGGACTGTAATAACACGTATTTGCAGATTTACACTCAACCCGAACAATCCAAATGATCTACTAGAAACAAGTCAAAAGATATTAATTGCTCAGGCTGGCATTCAAAGCAATCATAAGGCAGGTGACCTTGCATTTGGGCCGGATGGATATCTCTATATAGGCATGGGTGATGGCGGAGGTGGTGGTGATCCCGGTGAAAATGGGCAGAACATCAATTCCTTACTTGCCAAAATATTGCGCATTGATATCAATGTCGGTGTCCCGCCCTATTTTGCTTATCCGCCTGACAATCCTTTTGTAAATGCGCCCGGCAGTGACGCTGTTTGGGCCTATGGCATGAGAAATCCATGGCGAATTTCTTTTGATAGGGTCACTGGTGACTTCTGGATAGGCGATGTGGGGCAGGATTTATGGGAAGAAGTAGATTTTGTGTATGCCGGCACGCCTGGTGGAATGAATTTTGGATGGGATTGCAGAGAAGGGAATCACGTATATGAGCCTGCCGGTTGTCCCGGTGAAAGTGCATTCACGTATCCCATATTTGAATATCCCCACACTTGTGATCCTCCTTGTAATACTGGTGGAGGCTCTTCGATGACAGGTGGATTTGTCTATAGAGGATCTGCTTATCCTGTGTTATACGGTTACTATGTTTTTGCAGACTATGGAAGTAATAATGTGTGGACATTAAAGCAGACCGGATTTGGAAATCCGCCGGTATTTACTTTTGCGCTCTATGATGCATTATCCATCAGTGTTGTAGAATCATTTGGTGAAGACGATAATGGCGAGCTCTATGCGCTGAGCTACTCAGGAGCAGTGTATGCAGTCAGTGCTACGGGAACACTTGATGTAGGATGGACTAAAATCAAAGCTACTCCGTCGCATCAGGGCAATAAAATAGAATGGGCACTTGATGCTATATATGGAATAAATCATTTCCAGATTCAACGGTCTTATTTCAGTGATTTTAACCAATTCGTCAAAGTGACGGATATAGATCCTGATCCGGATGAAAGAAACTACCATTACAACGATCCCTTTATCAATTCTTCCGGCAGTTATTACAGGGTAGCTGCATACCTGGATGATGGGACTATTGAATTTTCACCAACGGCACATATCGCCCCTGATGAAAAATCAAATCCCGAATTGTCTTTTGATTTCAATACCAACAGATGGAGGATCAGCGTGCCTGCATCCTGGCAGGAAAATGATATACTTCTATATGATCTTCAGGGAAGAGTGGTGTATAACAAAAAACTTACGACAGGACCTTTATATGATCTTCCTTCACCTGATATGCCCGGTTGCTACTTTATCATCATCCGGGGTGGTGAAGGCATATGGACTGATCGCATCGTGTGTTCTCAAATAAAGCCCTGAATCGGGAATAACCGCTAGGTAAGAAGAAAACTTATACCTTTTTTCTTCTCAGCTGATTTCTTATTCCATTTTCCATCTTCACTTTTCCTTGTATTTCTCTGGTGTTTAGAGCAGATTCAACTGACAGCATCGGATTTAATCCCGAATAAAACCGGAAGACCATTTATATTGCCAACATGATGACCTCTTCCACAGATTTGTATGGTGTCTTCTATGCGCAGTGTGATCACGCGCCCTTGTATGCTGCTCCCTGGTGGTTAGATGCGGTGTGTGGAAATAATAAATGGGAAGTTGTGAATATGTTGGACGATGAAGGTAAATCCGCCGGATACATTCCATATTACAAAACCCAAATCAGAGGTATATCTGCGATCATAACACCTCCTCTCACGCAATGGCTCCCGATAGTAAAAAAAGAAGATCAGTCTCAAGTTTCTGTTGTTGAATTCCTCAAATCCCTTCCGTCTTGTCCAATAGTTGATCTCACAATAAAGCCCGCAGAAAATCAATTGCTTTCGCCATTTCCTTTTAGGGTTAATTTCAAATACAGTTATGTCATCCCATATCATGAGGGTCCTTCGGATGCTAAACTAAATTACAGTGAAGGGCTCCGGCGCAACCTGAGGGAGGCAGAAAAAAACTATACCATAGCGTCCTCGGAAGATGTTGAACATTTTTTGCAGCTATGTCATGCTACCTATCGCCATCAGAAAATAAAATCTCCTTCATGGCTTGATCATATCGTATCACAAATCGTCCCTGCTTTGAAAAAAAACAAATCTGGACACATTCATTTTGCTTTTGATAAAGGGACGGCAATAGCAGGAATACTCACAGGATGGGATGCTCAAACGACCTATTATCTGACGGGGGGACGTAAGGGTGACCAACAGGGCGCTTCTGCTCACGCCTTACTGCTCGATCATGCCATACGGGAAGCCAATACGCGCGGCCACAAATTTGATTTTGAAGGCAGCATGCATCCGGGCATTGCCAATTTTTTTCAATCTTTCGGGGCATTACCTGAGCCTTATTGGCAAGTCCGGAAATTCAACGGCATAGGCAGGCTCTGGTCCTTATTTCATTGAGCTCCAGAGCCTATGATTATTGAGGCAACAAATTTGATATTTCTTGTATCTTTCTTGCAATTACCCTCAGCCCTCATATTATCTCCCGATAATTTCCCTTCTTTCTGATGAGCTATATCCATTGACTTTACCCAGCAATAAAAGGAATCGCGTATGAAAAAAATGTTCCTGTTTTTAGGCTTGTTTTTATATTCTTTGTGCGGCAAAGTGTCCGGCCAGGTCCTATTGGGAAGTGATACTTCCCAACAAATCAAAGTAACTACAAGCAGCAACTATACACCTCAATACTGGACACTTTCCGCTACAGGGGACAAGACTATTAATGGAACCGGGCTGGAAGGTGCTATAATGGAGTCATCGCGCTTTCTTAAGCAAGCCACCCTTGGCGCAGATCTCGAAACCATAAAAAAAGTAGCCAACCAGGGATTTGAGAATTGGATAAACGAGCAAATTGATGTTCCTCCGAGCCACACCCTGAATACGATGAAGCAAGTATTTGCTGATGTCATCGAATGGTATTTTCTGAATGACGGGGATCCGGAGGAAGTGTTGACGATGCCAAACTGGGTGACCTTTAATTATACATGGTGGGAAAATCACATGAAGGATAAAGATCTGTTGCGTCAGCGTGTGGCTTTAGCGCTGAGTGAAATATTCGTCATTTCCCTTGATTCAGATCTTTCCAATCAGGGATTTGGACTGGCAGATTATTATGATGTGCTTCTTAAGTATTCCTTCGGCAATTTTGAAGATTTACTATATGATGTTACGCTTCATCCCTGTATGGGATTTTACCTGAGCCATCTCAATAACCCTCGTGAAATACCCGAGTTAAATATTCACTCAGATGAAAATTATGCACGGGAAGTCATGCAGCTTTTCACTGTTGGATTATTTGAACTCAACCAGGATGGAACACGAAAGACAGATACGGTAGGACATTGGATACCTACATACGGGCAGGATGACATAAAAGAATTGGCGAAAATTTTTACAGGCCTGGGAGTTGGAGGTGTAGTCGAAAATGAATATGTAACAGAGCCTTATTTCGGTCTCGGTATATATGTGGCGGATATGGCCAGGCCTATGATCATGTATGAAGAATGGCATCAGCCCGGGACAAAAACCATGCTAGATGGATACGTGATTCCCGGAGGTCAGCCAGGATTAAAAGATATTAAAGATGCTATTCACAGGTTAGCTCTTCATCCGAATGTGGGTCCTTTTTTGGGAAAGCAATTGATACAACGACTGGTGACTTCAAATCCTTCGCCGTCTTATGTGGCGAGAATTGCAGCTGTTTTTACTGATAACGGACATCATGTCCGTGGTGATCTTTCTGCAGTGATCAAAGCCATACTTCTTGATCCTGAAGCCAGGACATGCGAAGCACTTCAAAATCCCAACATCGGAAAATTAATCGAACCCTTTTTAAGGTATACACAATTTACTAAGGCTGTTGCGATGGAGCAATTTTACGGACGCTACTGGAATATAGCCTATGGTTTCTTTGAGGCAACAGGACAAATGCCCCTGGCTTCACGAACCGTTTTTAATTTTTATTTGCCGGATTATCAACCGTTAGGTCCAATTACTGACAATGGCCTGGTAGCGCCTGAATTTCAAATTCATAATTCCCGAACTTCTATTGAATATATGAACCAGGTGAATAACTGGGCGGTATACGCATATGTCATGGATGACTGGGAAAGAAATAATCCATATGTCACATTCAATATTGATGAGCTGAAATTGCTGGCAAGGGATCCTGAGACACTGGTGAACCGGCTTGATATGATATTCACACATGGAAGTTTATCACAGCGCACAAGAGATTTAATCAAAGAAGCCATCGAACCCCTTCATGAGGGTGATTTTCGCCAGGACAGAGTACGACTTGCCATGTACCTGATGGTGATATCACCGGACTATACTGTAATGAAATAAAACAAATCCATTCATCAGGTCATATTGACACCGACTGATTATGAAAATAAAATTCAACAACCATCCCATCAGCCGCAGGAATTTTTTCGGGCAAGCCAGTTGTGCAGCGATTGGCATATCCACCCTGTATTCATCGCTGGTGAATCTCAAAGCACTGAGTGCACTATCTGTTGCGAATAGTACGACCGTGGCTGATCCGGAGTATAAGGCATTGATATGCCTTTTCCAGTCCGGCGGAAATGATTCATTCAATATGCTCATGCCTCGCAGCTCATCCGAGTATGCAGAATATGCAGCCACTCGATCCAATATTGCCATTCCGCAGGATCAGATGCTTCCTATTTTTCCTGACAATGCCGGAGGACGTTTATTTGGCATACATCCGACCATGGTACGCAGCCAGCAACTCTTCAATGAAGGTAAAATGGCCTTCGTATCGAATGTCGGGACCCTGGTACAGCCTACCACCAAAGATGAATATTCACAAGGACAGGCCAATCTGCCTTTGGGCTTGTATTCGCATTCTGATCAGGGCCAGCAGTGGATGACAGGGTTGCCTAATCAACGAAGCGGTACAGGCTGGGGTGGAAAGGTAGCAGATATCATCAAGGATATGAACAGCAGTCCAAACATCTCAATGAATCTTTCACTTAGCGGAACGAACATATTTCAAACAGGTCAGAATACAATAGAATTTGCCCTCGATCCGTACAGGGGAAGCTCGGGCATCAATGGCTACGGGAATGTAGAAGAGTGGAATGTTTTTGACCGCCTGCGGACGAAAGCTATCAATTCCATGATAGAATATGAATACCAGGATATGTTTCAAAAAACATATATCGATGTCATCAGGAAATCAAAAGACGGCCATGAGCAGTTCCAGGAAGCAATAGGAAATGTTCCTGAATTTCAGACTGTATTTACAGACAATTATTTATCACACGCTTTTCAGATGGCGGCTTATTCAATCGCTGCACATGAAGCTCTCGGCATGAAGCGGCAGATCTTTTTTATTGACTATGGAGGATGGGACAGTCATGATGAAGTGCTTGCCACGCAACAAGGCTTGCTCTTTGAATTAGATGCTGCTTTTGGTGAATTCTCAGATGCCATGGTTGAATTAGGTCTTTCTAACCAGGTCACCACATTTTCACTTTCAGAATTCAGTCGTACACTGACCTCCAATGGAAATGGCACTGACCATGCCTGGGGAGGGAATGTGATGGTGATGGGTGGAGATGTAAAAGGCAAAAATATCTATGGCGAATATCCGACGCTTGCACTTCAATCAAGTCTTGAATTAGGAAGTGGTGTTATGTTGCCTCAATTAAGTGCTGATCAGTATTTTGCAGAATTAGCATTATGGTTTGGCATTAATCCTTCAGACCTCTCTTCCATATTCCCTACACTTACAAATTTCTATCAACCCGGAACCGGAATGCCAATTGGTTTCCTCAACCCATAACATCGTCGCAATATGAAGACAATACTCTTTTTATTAGTTGCTTTTGTGATATGCCACCACCCCGTTTATTCACAATGCTATCCTAATCGTCACAGCACCAATTTTTTTGACGGTTGGATTTCATGTGAGGCGGCTCCAAATCCAAATCCAGATCGCCCGGTGAGTCATTTCATTATGTATGATTTCGGAAAGATCTACAAGCTGGGTCAGATGGAAATATGGAATACAAATGATCCGGCTCATTTGGATTGGGGTATGCGCGATGTCGCTATTGATTATTCGGTAGATGGAGCAACATGGGCTACTGCAGGAACCTTTACTTTTCCGCAAGCCAGCGGGCTGAGCACGTATGAAGGAGCGGCCGGCCCTGATCTTGATGGTGTGGAAGGAAGATATTTGCTTCTTACTGCAATGAATAACTATGGTGGTGATTGTTTTGGGTTAAGTGAATTCAGGGTCAGTGGCGAGGAGGTTGTCGTAACTGATGTCGCAAATGTGGCTAAATTGGATTGCATAGATGTGTCGATATTTCCTAATCCATTTACAGAGAAGATGAATATGGTGTTGGCACCCGGATGCAGCGGTGACTTGCATTATACTTTATACGATGCTTTGGGACATAAAATAGTATCGGAAAAATCTTCCCTCATATCCGGCCAGGAGAAGGCTATTGAAATAGGCCGTAGTCTTCCTGCTGGTTCGTATTTGATGACCATTGAGTTCGGCGGCAAGTCTATTAATAAGTCTATTATAAAAATGAGTAAGACGTAAGATCAGGGAGCATGTCGAGCGCAGCGAAGATCCCGCCATCAC
>JBDSPM010000273.1:0-5548 GCA_039930325.1 Saprospiraceae bacterium | reverse complement strand
GTTAGCCAGACTGTAGCTCAATCCTGCCAGGATGCAAGCGTTGAATTAAGTGCGATTGTGCAGACCCTTCCTCCGCGCATCACCCTGACCTGGACTCCAAATGCAGGGGCGACGAAACATTTTGTCTATCGCAAGTTGAAAACCGGATCAACTTGGGGAGCGGTGGTCGGGAACCTGGCCGGAACTGATACTTCATTCGTGGACTCAACGGTTGTGAAAGGAATTTCTTATGAATACCAGGTTTTACGCCAGGCAGCAGCCTACACCGGATATGGCTATATCAATGCCGGAATTGAAATACCAGTCATCGAAAATCGGGGTATCATCATTCTGGTGATCGATAGCCTATATGCAGATTCCCTTGTTTTTGAAATCCGCAGGTTGAAGGATGATCTGATCGGTGATGGATGGAGAGTGGCTGAACACATTGTTTCCAGAAGTACTTCAGTGCCTGATATAAAAAATCTGATTGCTAGCACTTATAATCTTTCACCATCTGTTACAAAAGCGGTTTTTATCATCGGGCATGTTCCGATTCCTTACAGTGGTGAAATAAATGTCGATGGTCATGGTGATCACACGGGTGCATATCCTGCCGATGTTTTTTATGGGGACATGAATGGTGTATGGACCGATGTGTCAATCAATAATATCAGTGCGGGTGATCCACGCAATCACAATGTTCCTGAAGATGGAAAATTTGATCAGGGGTTTATTCCGACTGATCTCGAACTGGCGGTTGGCAGAGTTGATTTTAATAATATGCCTTCGTTTGCTTTATCAGAATTGCAGTTACTCAGAAATTATCTTAATAAGGATCATGATTACCGGCAAAAGGTTTTCACGGCTATTCATCGTGGAGTGGTGGATGACAACTTTGGATATTTCAGTGGTGAATCATTTGCTGCAAGCGGCTGGAAAAATTTTGGTCCATTAGTGGGGCATGCTAATGTAAAAGCAGATGATTATTTTACTTCGATGGCTGACAGTAGTTATCTGTGGTCGTATGGATGTGGTGGTGGGTGGTATCAGGGTGCGGGAGGGATTGGCAGCACCACGGATTTTGCGAATGCGCATTTGCAAGGAGTATTTACAATGCTGTTTGGAAGTTATTTCGGGGATTGGGATACGCAGGACAATTTTTTAAGAGCGCCGCTTGCCCAGGGGAAGACGCTGACAAATGTATGGAGTGGAAGGCCGCATTGGCAGTTTCATCACATGGCACTTGGTGAGCCGATTGGATATGATATACGCCTGTCGCAAAATAACAATGGAATATATTTTTCAAATTTTGGTGCCCGTGTGGTGCATATGGCTTTTATGGGTGATCCATCCTTGAGAAATGATGTGATAGCTCCGGTCGCCGATGTTGTGGCTTCATTGAATGGCAACGATGCTGATATCACATGGACAGCTTCCACTGATCCGGTCCTTGGATATAATATTTATTGGAAAACAGATCAAATGGTTGATTTTATCCGGTTGAATAAATCTTTGATCACGGGTACATCATTTAAGGATACATGTTTGGTTACCCCTGACATTTATACCTACATGGTGAGGGCATTAAATTTGCAATTATCTCCAAGTGGTACATATTACAATCTCAGCGAAGGTATCAGTGATACAGTGAAAAATAATCAGGACCTGGAAGTTCATGCGGAGGGAAATTTTATATATAATGGAAGTGAGGTCTTTTTCATAAATACATCAACCAATGCCACAAGCTATTTTTGGATGTTTGATGACGGAACTACAAGTACATTGGCTAATCCTGTGCACATTTATCCTGATGGTACATGGATCGCCACCCTGATAGCGAGCAATGAATGTGATTCGGATACGCTTTATCTGACGGTTTCAACATTGACCGGGGTTGAAAATCCAGGTGATGAGAGTTCATTTAACCTGTATCCAAATCCATCGAATGGTAAATTTAAGGCATTGCTCAAGGGTGGAACTGATCAGGCATTTAGTATAAGAATATATTCTTTTACAGGGCATTTGGTCTATGAGAAAACCAGGATAACTTGGGAGGATGTAATCGATTTAGGCAGCCGACCTGATGGAATGTATGTGGTTTTTGTTTCTGGGAGTCGTAATAATTTTGTTCAGAAATTGGTGATAAGAAATTAAAAACCAAGGGTATATCTAGGGTAAAATTGGAATCTCTGATGAAAATGATTACGAAAGAAGTCAACCTGTGCGGTTTGTAAAAGAATAACGAATAGGGGACCCCCCTGCCCCCTAGAGAGGTGGACTTGCTTTGCACCAGCACTCGTGGCACATTTGCCGGGCCGCTCTTACTCTCCTTTACAGATCTGGTGTGGAGCACTCGTACCACATTTGCCGGGCCGCATGAGTTCAGCTAATGTGCCACGAATGCCGGGCCGCTCTTACTCACTATAGGGTTTCGTTTCGACTATCGCTCAACGACCCCTTGAGATTTTAAAAGATGATTTCGGCTTCGCTTGTGCCGTGAAGTTAAAGGAAAACTGAAGTTCTTTAACATGCTGCAATAAAGATGATACAACAAGAGAGTGCTAACTCTTGTGAAGTATCGGCAACGCTGTTTAGGCGGGGTTGTCAAACCACTCTAAGCTGCTGATTCCGTAAGGAATCGGTGGTGAACGTATAGAGAAAAGGCGGTAGTAAAATCGTCAGGTAAGATTTTAGGAGATGAATGCAAATGAATCGTTGATGAAATAACGAAATCGAATAAGTTGTCGGGTAAAATCGCATTTTGCGTAGGATGTTGAAACGAACATAGAGGCTACCTAATTACTGTCTATGTACCCACCGTTATAAAGACGACATGACCTATAATCAGGCTTTAGTGCAGAACTCGGGAGATCCGTTTCAATGAATAGTCGAACAGACAGTGAAACGGAAGTCGGACTAAGTCATAGTAGTGATGATACTCCACAAAAATGGAGAGGAGCGAAGGGCTTAGGATATTCAGTGAATTTGTTCAATGAAACAACCTTTTAAATGGGAGGATTACAATGAATGAACACGTAGGTAAAACAATACCCATTGAGTTGGCACAAGTGGAAAGTGCGTATCAAAAGGTAAGGAAAGGCGGAAAGGCGTCAGGAATAGATCATGAAAGTTGGGAAGACTTCGATAAGAAAGTTGAAGACAATCTCTTTGTGATCTGGAATCGACTTTCTTCCGGAAGCTACCATCCACAAGCCGTACGCGAGGTAGAAATACCAAAGAAGGACGGCAAGATGAGAAGATTAGGTATACCGACACTGCGAGACCGAATAGCACAGCAAGTGGTGAAGGAGTACATGGAAGAGAAAATAGATAAACTATTCCATGTACATTCTTATGGATACAGACCATTAAAGAATACACACCAGGCGATAGAACAAGTCCGTCAAAATTGCTACAAGATGGACTGGGTTATAGACTTGGATATCAGTAAATTCTTTGATGAGATTGACCATGAGTTGATGTTAAAAGCAGTAGGGCATGTGATGGAGGAGAAGTGGGTAAAGATGTATGTATTAAGGTGGCTACAAATGCCAATACAAAAGAGTGATGGCAGCTTGGAGCAAAGGGCAGGAAAGGGAACGCCCCAAGGTGGGGTGATCAGCCCTCTACTGGCCAACCTATACCTACACTTTGCACTCGACATGTGGATAACCAAGTACTACCCGAAAATCAAATTTGTGCGGTATGCAGATGATATAATCATCCATTGTGCCAGCAAAGAAGAATCGGAAGAAGTATTGGAAGCAGTAAAGAGGAGACTTACAGAAGTAAAGCTGAGGGTCAACGCTGAGAAAACACACATAGCATATTGCAAAGATTTCATGCGCAAGGAAGAGTGGGGAAGAGTGCAGTTTGAATTTCTTGGATTCAGCTATCAGCCGAGAGCAAGAAAGAATAAGAAGAATGGAAAGCTCTTCACGGCGTTCGCAGCCGAAATAAATCAAACAAGCATGAAGCGGATAAGGGAGAGAATCAGAGGCTTGATAGTCAGACGGAACACGAAAACAGAAATGTCTGATATAGCCAAAGCACTCAATCCAAAGCTTCGTGGTTGGATTAATTATTATGGAATCTATAGCATCAATAGCCTAAGGAACACATTGCGAATGATTGACGACAAATTAATAGTATGGATGAGTAGCAAGTATAATATTAGTCGAGGTCAATCAATCAAGAAACTCAATGCGATTAAACGAGATTCCCCGAAGATGTTTTATCATTGGGAAAAAGGGTATTGTTATAACTATCAAGGATAACACGAGCCGTATGACGGGAGACTGTCACGTACGGTTCTGTGAGAGGCTTAGGGGTGAAACTCCCTTTTGCCTACTCGGCTCAATCAGGGAGGAGGAATTCAGAATTATTTCAACAATTGTTTACGGATCAATTTCTACGCATTTGCTTTCTCAAATGTTGTGGTTCGACTTGCCTATCGCAACCTCATGCTATAGCTCACCAACCGCGGAGCCGAAACATTCATTGGAGATCTTAGATGGTCGTTGTGGTTCGACTTGCTTTTTCAAAATCTCATTCGATAGTTCGACATGCTATTACTTAACCTTGTGCTACAGCTCACCAACCGCAGCTCACCAACCGCGATAGCCGAAACGAACATCCTTGTCGACACCTCTGTATCAAACCACACAAAGAGAAACTTCTTAAGCTCCAGCGGGGCGACAGTCTGTTATATCGACACGAATAGAAACTTCTTAAGCTCCATAAGAGCGACATCTCTGTATCAAACCGTGCAAAGAGAACTTCTTAAGCCCCAGCGGGGCGATATCTTGGAGTAAGCAGGGACTTTATCCTGATTGAACTCAATTGATATAACAAAAACATCTTCAAAGGCTTTTTAGCCTCTTTTCTAAACTTATTTTGGACCCTTGTGATATTATAATTTGATAAATTCGTCCCGGCAACCCCAATACCTCGTTATAATTTTATAACCTTTATAACCTTTATAATCCTATAACCTTTATAACCTTTACAACCTTTATAATCCTATAACCTTTACAACCCTTATAACCTTTATAACCCCTCATAACCCAATAACCCCTCTAACCCTTTTCCCTCATAACCCTTATGACCTTTCATGAAGCTTTCCCTCTCACAACGCGTCCAGGTAGGTTTTTTCAAAGGTGTCAACCGTTTTGTAGCCTGGCACAAATTGCCCAAATGGATTGGCATCCTAAATCTGCTTTCATTCCGGCATGAATTAAGATCGAAAAATCTTTATGATACCTATCCTACACCGGAATACCAGGGTGATCTGAAGACATGCCCATTCACTGATTCAAAATATTATTCCATTCGTCATTCAGATGGAAAGTATAATGATCTCAATCAGCCACTAATGGGTTGTACAGGTATGCGTCTTGGGCGTAACATGCCTCGTGAGCATACGGCTGCACCTACCCAGGAAGAATTGCTGACTCCAAATCCAAGGCTCATCAGTGAGAAGCTCATGAAGCGCACTGAATTCAAGCCTGCCACAATTGTCAACCTGCTGGCGGCTCCATGGATCCAGTTTATGGTGCATGATTGG
>JBDSPM010000272.1:0-4759 GCA_039930325.1 Saprospiraceae bacterium | reverse complement strand
AAAGATAAATGCAAATTTTTAAAAGAAGGGTTTTGAGCGGTAAACAAATCCCGCAATACTTCGGGATGCTTTCTAATTAACTTTGTGGGTAAACGAATCCGGCAGTATTGCGGGATGCTTCTAATCCCTTCTTTTAAAAACTCCATTTATCCCTGATGCGTTAAATGCGAGTTTCCACAATGGACCTTCATATACCAAATCTCCCTACCCAAAACAAATAGCAATCTTCGGAGAATAATCAATATTTAAAATATTCTCGCATCCTGCGCATCAATAGTTCCTTCTTCCTTCTTGAAACTTCAATTTCTTTTCCTCCCAGAAGTATTACATTTCCTCCTTCTCCCTTGATATATTCGACAATGTGATCCAGGTTGACTACATAGGATTTGTGGATACGGACAAAATGGCAATCCTGCAAAAGGGTTTCATAGGCAAGGATGGTTTTCGATGCGCAGATCATGGGGCGATCAGTAAAATAAATATTAGAATAATTCCCGTTTCCTTCGACATACAGAATCTTTTGTATATCCACCACCTGGAAGCCCTTGGAAAACGGAATGCAGAGTTTCATCTTCTGCGTACTCCCCGACTGCTGCATATTATGGATGAAGGTTTCCAGCGGCTGATTATCCTTTTTACTCCCTATACGTTTGGCGGCTCGCTTCACCGCTTCCATTAACAATTCTTCATCTACCGGTTTTAGCAGGTAGTCCACTGCACTGAGATGCAAAGCCTGCGTCGTGTAATCAATATGTGCAGTAACAAAAATGATCTCAAAATCAATTTCCGGTAATTCATCCAGCAACTCAAATCCATTCTTCCCAGGCATTTCAATGTCCAGAAAAACCAGTTCCGGGTTGAACTTTTCGATGGCGGCTTTTGCTTCGGCCGTTCTCCGGCAAGCTTGCATTACCTCTACTTCCGGGCAATGGAATTCCAGTAACTTCTGAAGCGACGATAATCCCCTGGGCTCATCATCAATGAGGATCGATTTTATTCGGTTCATTCTTCTTTAATCTCTAAGGGTAATGTAATGCGGACTATCGTACCGGTTCCGGAATACCCGTCCTGTTCGCGTTTATCAATGAGAGCGATGCTGCTCCTCAGGTCATGTTTACGATTCAGCAACTCTAACCGTTTCTGAATATTGGCAATGCTGACTGAAGTGTGACTCGAGTTTTTCCCATTTTTCTTTTTCAGCGACTGTTCGATTCCGATTCCGTCATCTTCAATGAGGCAGACCAAATATGCATCTCTCTTTTTAAACTGAACCAGGATATTGATTTCCTGATCTTCACCGTTTTGGCCATGCCAGATAGCATTTTCAATGAAGGGCTGGATCAGCAGTGGCGGCAGAATGGTTTCATCTGGTTCAAGGTCCCGGTCAACTTCCATGCTGAAATGAAAGTCAGGGTTCCGGATCTTTTCCATATCAATATAGCGGTTGAGGTAGTCCATGGTATGCCGCAACGAAATAAAGGATTGTCTCGATTGATCCAGGGTAATGCGGATAAGGTGGGCAAAATTACCCAGGAATTTGGATGCTTCATGAGTCTCATTATTCAGGATCATTTCACGAATACTGTTCAGGCTGTTGAAAATAAAATGTGGATTCATTTGCGCATGCAGGGCTTTCATCTCTGTCTGCGAAATCAATTTATCCAGATTGGCTTTTTGCTGGAACTGGGCCAGGCGCCTGCGGTAGAGCAGATAAGTGAAACCGGTCAACATGATAATACAAGCTATGATAAACCATGCTGTTGCCCAAAAAGGGGGTGCGATTGAAAAGGATAATGTGTTGGTTTTTCTTATTCCGGATTTACTCGTAGCGGCAATCTCAATGGTGTAGGATCCTGGGGATAAATTAGTGAGGTTAAGCATGCGCTGATGACCCAAACTGGTCCATTCATCCTGATCGTTCATTCGGTACGCAAAACGATAAGGCTGACCTTCATGAAAATCGACCACCGTAAAATGAAGTGTGAGCGTTTTCTCCTGAGTTCCCAGCATCAAAACCTTTTGCGGAAAGAAAAAAGCTTTTTTATTATTCACCAGGACCTGCTGAATCAATAAATCAGCAGCGGATGTTGTGTTCGGGTGAAAATCAAAGGGCAATACCACTACATCATCCCGATAAAAAACATACAGATTGTTTGATATCGTATCCACATACATATTTGGTGCTACCGGTTTTATTTCAGGGACCCCATCGGACTGATCATAGGATTCGATCTTCCCGGTTTCCGTATCAAAACGTATCAATTGGTTTTGGCACGTCATCCAAAAGGTATGATCCCTGATGATACTCATCGATTGAATCGCTTCCGAAGGCATTCCTTCATTCAATCCAAAATGCAACCACTCTCCGGTCTTAATTTTGTATCGAAGCAAACCATTTCCAAAATTGTGCAGCCATAGTGATCCTTGTTGGTCAGCCCGAAGAAGCTTTATGTCATCTTCGTATGGATTGGGACCACCATAACTTGTCAATAACAAATCAAATTTCAGATCAGTGTGATTCCATTTAGCCAGGGAATGCCCTCCCAACCAGGTATCGCCATAAGCGTCAGTACATAAACTCTTTACCTGCAAAAACGGCAAGGCAGGTTGAGTGTGGCTGTCATAGAAATCCCATTGCCGCGTGGGTATATGGTAACGAGCCACATGCCCATCCAGAAAATCACACATCCAGGCAAATTGATCTTTTTGAGGAGGCGTCAGAATAGCCCATTCGGCATTATTCCCTCCGGCAACCATATCATCGACTTTGCCGTATCGTTCCGATTTTGTATCCAACCACAACAAGCCACCATTCGTGCCCAACCACAATGTATCGGGATAATACATTTGCATGGTATAGATTTCATTGTACGGATTGTTTTGTCCAAAAAAACTAAACTTCTTTTGCACCTGCATGGTTTGCGGATCCACCACGATCAATCCCGTATCCCGCGAAAACCGGCTGACATAGATTATTTCCTTGTACACCAGGGCATTCGAATATCCGAGTCTCGAAACATCATTTACCGGCCAATGGTAGATCTGTGTGATGGCCGGTGTTGATTTCTGTTTGAGCAAACCCTCTGTTGTTCCAACCCAAATCCTGTTGTCTTTGTCTTTATAAAAACAGCGAACCTTATATTCTTTCAGATACACCTGCGGATCATAGCGGATGATACCGGTGGAACGATCAAAATAAAACTTGTAGAAACCATTGTATCCACTATTGACCAGGTAGGTGGTATCATCTATCATAAACACATTGCTTTCCCAGGTCAGGCTGTATTTTGGATTAACGGACATCCCGGATAGGATTTGCTTTTCACGTTGACCATCATAATAAATCAGCGAATCCTGCCTCGTCAGGAAAATGTAATCATGATCGCTGAGCTGCGTGATCGCTCTCCATCCGTAGAAGGAGGGTTGGGCATATCTCTGCCATTCCTTTTCCGAGGCTGATACATCCCGGTACGATTTATTTTTAATATCATAAACTCCCTGAAGATCTTCTATGGCATAAATCAAGGCTTTGTCCTCAGGCACATTAATTATTTTTTTTCCATACGAGATCCGTTTATTCCCAACATCCTGCTGCATGAAGGCATCATGACGATACAACAAGGTGGCCATGGAATCGAAAATATAAAAGCCTGTGGCTGTTGCTGCCCCGATTGTATTATCCCTGAATTCCATAGCATCAACGAAATAATTTAACATGACTTTAAAAGGTGTCGTATCCGGGATTTGATATTGAGTGATGGAAAGATCATTGGTATGGACAATCTGCATTCCGTTCCTTGTCAGCACTGCCAGACGATCGCTGCTAAAACTGGAAAGTTGATGAATAGTGGAAGAAGTCAAAAAACCCCGGGGTGAACCCTGGTAGTATTTTTCAAATTGATATCCATCAAAGCGATTGAGACCAAACTCCGTTCCTACCCATATAAAACCACGACTATCCTGACTAATGCAACTGACATTATTATCGCTCAATCCTTCAGTTATGGTGTAATGGACAAAATCCTTTTGATCAAATTGTCCGTATCCATTGCTCATACAGGACGATAGGAAAACCAGTATCCAAGCTTCCCGGATCACAGTCCAAAAGGTATATCTATGAAATGGGTGCGGATTCATTTGGTAAGGAGTCTAACACTAAGTTAATTCTAATACACCGACTGCGAAGCGCAGCATCGGGATCCAATGGACAGGAAAACAATACAGATTTAAAAACCTGCCGTTTGTCCGCCTCAGGCCACCGTTAAATCAAACCTCTGCATGCTCCTTTTAAACCACTAAAATGAAAAAGGACACCGTTTCGTAAATCCTGTTCAGGGACCTCATAATCTAAAATAACTTAGACGTGATAGGTCTTTCTAATTTAATAAATAAGGCACATGAAAAATATAGTTAGAATTTTCTTCCCGGTATTCCTCATTTCTCTTCTTGTAACGCCAACACTTTTATTTTCTCAAAATAAGGTTGGCCTTGGGATACTCAACCCACTGGCCCGGCTTCACATCAAGGGAGCAGACAATATATCACAACTGTGCATTGATGCAGATACCGTCCAATCCAATATGCAACCTTTGATCAGGCTGCGAAAAAGTGATGGAACAGACCTGATGTGGCTTCATTCCGATAGCAGTATTATAGTTGCCCGTGGTATTGGCGTATAGTGCCTGATGACCGACAGCTGTATTTTGAAACCCAACGGAATTCAGGCGAAGCGATTTTACACCCACAGCGGTATTTTCGT
>JBDSPM010000271.1:0-7006 GCA_039930325.1 Saprospiraceae bacterium | reverse complement strand
CACATTGGCGGCACTTTCGTGGTTGCCTAGGTTGGATTTTTATTAGAGTCGGGAATCCTGATCCCACGACTACACACTTCAGTGATCACTTTAGTTTAGAGAGTTTCATCCATTGCCTTATCCAATGGAGCTTTTTTTAAAAAAAACCACTACTCCTGATTTTACGAAGGAATCCTCTTTCGGCAAGATCTTTTTTTTCCAAAAAATATTTCCTGTATACTCGACAACCATTAATATTAATGGCCCCTGGCATCATATGCATATTGCCTTCAAACCTAAAATCAACTAGTATGAATACTTTCCCTCTTTCTGTTAAAACCGGCATGCTTTCATTCTGTCTTGTCCTTTTTCACATGACAGGATGGTCCCAATCAACCACATTTGCTAAACCCCAGGTTTTGTCATCTGGTGGACAGCATTTCGCAACGGCCAACACTCATCTTGACTATACTCTTGGTGAATTTATGGTTCAAACCCTGGATGGTATCTTCCGGTTGTCCCAGGGCTTTCATCAGCCAGGCCTGGAAGCGATCACTGAAGTGGTGAATCCATTCTTTGATGGCAAGATTGACATTTATCCAAATCCAACTTCTGGACTATTGAGGATAAACCTTCATGTCGATGGGAAATTCGAAATGAACATTTACGATTTGCAAGGAAGACAAATGATGCAGGAGGTTTTTTCTATTACTACATTATTGCATTTGGATCAACTGTACCCCGGTCCCTATCTTCTCAATATCACCCACCACGGATATCGTGTTTCTGCCAGCCTGATCAATAAAATGTAAAACCCTCATCTTCTTCACAATTTATAACATCTCAATCATGAAATCACTTCTCCCTTTCTTCGCCCTGTTATGTACCACATTTATGCAGTTGTCTGCACAAAATCCTGCCTGCACCGTCAATTACCAGGCTGTCATCCGTGATGCTACCGACAAAATACTTCCGAACAGGAATGTTGTAGTGCAACTTTCTGTATTGGATGGCCCGGGCGGTGGGGCAGTTTATATTGAGCAACACAATGTATTGACCAATAGTCTTGGCCTGTTAACACTTGAAGTGGGTGCAGGAACGAAAATCGGTGGCTCTGACTGGATGTTAATCAACTGGTTAGCGCACAAATATTTTCTGAAAGTCGAAGCGGATATTAATGGTGGCCAGAATTTTGAGGTGTTGGGCGAATCTCCTATACTTGCCGTTCCGATTGCAATTCAGGCCAAATATGCTGCATTGTCCTATCAGACGATCGATACGATCACAAAGGTGGTGAAGACATTGATTGCAGATACATTAAAATCTAAAATTGCGTGCTTGGACACCATCAAAGCACACATCACGTATCTCGATACGATCAGATCGAAGAAAATCTATGCAAAAAAAATATGTGTTGACTCCATCCCCGGTAACGTCTATATAGAATATGTAACCGGTAAGGCAGCTTGTTTTGACGAGATTAAAACAGATACGCTGTATGCAAAGAAGGGATATTTTGATGACCTCTTCGTGCTGGACTCATTTTTAACCAGGTATGGGACTATTTTTTATTTGCATGTGGTGGACTCGCTCGAAACCCCAATAGCTAAAATCGATACGATTCGAACCTTCAAGGAGTATGCAAGGTCTATCTGCACCGATTCTATATTAACAGGCAAGGTGACCGTTTCTCGTTCCGACGGAGGTACTCTTGATGTAATCAGGGAAAATCCGGATGGAAGAATTGAAGTAAACGCTGATAAAGTAAATGCGGCAAGTGTATGCACAGATTCGATGATGAGTGATAAAATAACAGCAAAATCTATTTGTGCTGATACTATAAAATCAAAAATTATCTCACTCACTTACAGAAATGGGGAGACGGAACCCATCATTTTTGAAGGGCCAAATGCAGGACAATCCGTTGTCGATGCTCTTATTATTCAGGGAAATTATGTCAATGGACAACTGATAAGTCTCATTGATGGGACCGGATCAGGGCGATTGATAGGATATGTCGACATAGATGACAAGACCAATTTAAAGGCGGACAAAATTACCGCCGGAAATATATGCACCATGGGGCTTACCGTTCAGGATGCTTTCTTAAATCCCATTCTCAAGGTAGATCCTGCGGCAGATCCTTTCACAGAATATGCTGTGGTGCTCAACGGCAATATCATGGTCAACGGAGGCATCATGGCAGCATTCAAACAATTCGTGATTGATCATCCGCTTGATCCAGAGCATAAGCGGCTGCATCATTTCAGTGTCGAAAGTGACCAGATGTCTGATATATATCATGGTAATATTGTACTGGATGAGAATGGTGAGTCATGGGTAGTTCTCCCGGATTGGTTCGAAGCGCTCAATAAAGATTTCACCTACCAGCTTACCTGCATAGGAGGACATGCTGATGTCTATGTCGCTGAAGAAATAAAAGGCAACCGGTTTAAGATTGCAGGTGGATTTAAAGGGTTAAAGATTTCCTGGCAGGTATCAGGGGTCCGTCATGATAAGCAGGCTCTTGAAAACCAGTTTCCTGTTGAAGAATTGAAGGGGTAGAAAAGCCTTAAGAGTGGTGTTTGGCAATAGGCATTAGCTAGAAATTAGGATCCTCCCCCTTGAATTCTGCGAATATCTGCGATTTTTGCGAAAACTAATTTGAGAAAATGTGGCCGTTCGTTTCGACTATCGCGGTTGGTGAGCTGCGGTTGGTGAGCTGTAGCATAAGGATTCTTCAAATTGCCACAATACCACATTATTTTTTCTTCCTCAATAATTGAGCGTAGCCGAAATTATAAGGTAATGTCTAAGGTGTTCGTTGAGCGATAGCCGAAACGAAAACCCTGCCATTTATAAGGAATCTTACGAATTCAAAATATTCTCTGAGTCATATACGACTACCTTTTGCCACAGGTGTTCACATTCGCTTATAAAGACTTTATGAGCATCTTCTATTTGATAAGCATCGTGCTCAGCTTTATCTCTGAAGCTGAGTACTAAACTGTAGGTATAGCTGTGATCGATGACAGGTCGGTCTGTAGATGCCGGTATTCCAAGATGCTTTGTCATCAGATGCTTTGAGACATTTAGTAAATTGGTGAGGGAGTTTTCGAATTTTTTACGGTCTTCTGTGGAGGAGGGATTCTTCAGCCAGAAATAAACGACATGATAAAAATCACCGATTTTTTTATTCTGTGTTTCCATAGTAGATGGCATATCGTATTTATTAATGAATGAGGTAATAAAAAGAATGAGAAGCTAAAGTAACCGTTGGATCACCGGCAATAATTCATCAGCCATTCTTTTATGATCTTCTACATCCGGATGGCCACCACATCCTGCTCCACGGAACATGCTTAAAGAAAATATTGAAATGGGTAAATCCGGAATGGATGTCACAACCTTTTCTTTTACAGAAAGAAGACATGTATTCAACAGATCAATATTTTTATCTCCGACCAATGGTGTGTTGAGCAATAAAATTTTCGCATTTGGATAATGAAAATGTATCCTGTTTAGAAATACAAGATAGGCGTTGATGAATTTGGTCGAATCAAACGGAAGCCTGTGTGTGACACCATCTCCTTCTGAGAGATCATTCGTACCAAGACAAATTGTCACGATATCAGGTATGAATTTTTTAAAATCCCATTGCACACTATTTGGATTGGGATCTATGTATGCTTGCTCATATACATTGCCGACGGTTGGGCCATCTGTACTGGAGTTGCGATACATTCCTATTCCGCTGACGCCATACACCGTGAAATCAAGATTGAGTGCTCTCGAGACCTGCGGCCCATAGGCATTGTACGCATTGTGCTGGTCATACCATCTTCCTTCCATGCATGGAATGTGCGATGCATCAGCAGACATTCCGACGGTTATGGAATTGCCAATAAATTCAATTTTTTTTCTGTTGACTTCCGGTAATCGATGCAAAGAATCAGCACGGACATTCTTGACAATGATCAGGCCGCAAACGGCTTCAGTTTCTTTATATAACTCAACGTCATGAAATGGGGCGTGTACAGATGTTTTAATTTCAACGGATGTAAATGTGTCAAAATGTATTGCCTTCCTTTCCTGGTGTATACCATCCAGCACGATTGAAATGTAATTGTAATCGTCGCCCTGCGCAAGGTTCCGGAGCCAGATTTCGCATTTTTCACCAGTAAACCGGAATTTAAGACCAGAGGCGCTGCTGATTAACTGCCGGTTACCGGATTTGTCTTCAAGAGTCCGTCCGAACCATTGAATATGTTCTGAGTTTGTGGGAAATGTCTGCATGCTTTTTTTTGAACAGGCAAATAAGACCACCAGACAGGATAGGCAGATCTTTATGTAAATCCTCTTCATCCGATGAAGATAACACCACATCGGCAGCCGCGTGGACTGCATCTAATAAGCTATTTTTCCTTTGATTTCATTCGAGATTTAGCCCTTAGCCTTAGCCTTAGCCTCAGCCTCAGCCTTTCCCCTCGCCTTTTTGTTACTTTTACGCCCCATTACCATAGGACTCGCCCATGTCAAATGTCAAGGATAGCCTCTTACCGATCCTGGGTACACTGTATCCCTGGCGCCGTCGTGTGCTGTACGTGACGTTGGCTGTATTTGTGATCAGTATTATAGTATGCCTGTTCATGAAGAACTATTACAAGGGCAAAACCGTCTTCTATGCTGCCAGCCAGGATCTCTTCAAGCCGGAAAAGGTTTTTGGCAACACTACGCAGGAAACCTTTTACTATGGTACCGGCGAGGACATTGACAGGATCATGACGATAGGCAATTCGGACGAAGTCATTGATTTCCTCATCGATTCATTCGATTTGTGGAGTGTGTACAAGGTCAAACCAGGGACACCTAAAGCCCATTATAAACTGCGTAAAGCATTCCGAGAAAACTTCAATTTGCTGCTTACAAAGCAGGATGCTATTGAGCTTACAATAGAAGATACCGATCCCGAACGGGCGGCTAAAATGACGAATGCGGCACGCGACCAAATGGACAACCTGGTACGGACGTTGATGAAAAGCAGCCAGGCATCTCTTGCAGCATCCTTTCAGAAAGCTATACACATCAAGGAAGCTGTGATGCAATCCACGCTGGACAGCCTCGTGTATTATCGCCGGAAGTCGGGCATCTACGATTCAAAAGGCCAGACTGAAATTCTCGCTACCCGCGTGACAGAGGTGTCGGGCACAATTCAGCGAGAGGAGGCAACATTGGAGTCCTTGCAATCCATAAAAGGCCTGAATGGCAAGCTCAGGGATAGCATACAGCTGATAAAAGCCCGGTTAGCAGGGTTCAAAAGGGAGTTGACCTTATTGAACAGTCCTGACACGGGTTCTTTATATAGCCTGTCAAATTTCAATATCGCAAAAGGAAGGGTGGAGGTATTGGAATCGCAATATGCGAGAGCCTATGATCAGATCGCCTATGATCTTGAAAAATTAAAAACATACAATTCAGCTGCGGAGATCACGGTATCAGCGCTTCATCTCATAGAGCCGGCTGAGGTACCCTTATTTAAAAGCAGGCCAAAGCGATCGTTTATTGTATTGGCATGTACGATGGCAGCATTTCTTTTTAGCCTGGGTGCGGTGCTTGTGATTGAGTCTTATCGGGAGACGGATTGGGGGGCTATTGTTCTTAAAAAGTAGAATTGTTACCTGTATTGATTGTGCTTATTGGTTATTTGGCTTAACGGTTTATAAGGTTATAAGGGTTATAAAGTTTATAAGGGTTATTAGTTGGCAATTTTTACTAATTACAGATTGACGGTTTATAGGATGATCGCCAAGCTAAAATCCTGAGGTGGTTTTGACTATTTCACAGATTTTCAAATTGGGGGTGTTTAGATTTAGCAACTTAGGCGGGTTAAAAAGTTGAGCTTAAGTATAAATTTCATGTAATTATTGCTTAAATATCCAATATTATAAAAATAATATAGATTAATCAATACTATTTTATATAATTTTACCTTATTATGGTAAAAGCATCGAAATTACCTCCTATTCCAGAAAACTTAGTTTTAGACAGATTAAGGTTTGAAAACCCATGGTGGGTTACAGGGGAAATTGATCGCGATTATGATGAGATGAAGCGAAGATTGTACTTCGACTTATTCTATCCACTAGTAGCTGAAACCGATATCAACAGAGCAGTGGTATTGATGGGCCCCAGGCGTGTCGGGAAGACGGTGATGATGCATCACACAGTACACTATTTACTACACGAAGTTGGTATAGCACAAAAGATAGCTTTTGTAAGTATTGACAATCCTATTTATCTGCGCTTGGGATTAGAACAGCTATTTACGCTCATTCGTAAAGCAATAGGAAATGAGGAGTTGAATGACTGGTTTATTTTTTTTGACGAAATACAATACCTGAAAGATTGGGAAGTACATCTCAAAGTGCTTGTCGATAGTTATCCGCATTCAAAATTTATTGTTTCCGGATCTGCAGCCGCTGCACTTCGATTGCGTAGCCAGGAAAGCGGCGCCGGAAGGTTTACTGAATTTATGCTGCCGCCATTAACATTCCAGGAATACATTCACCTGAAAAAGTATAATCAACTTGTTCGACCGGGTCCTATGATGTGGAATGGGAACCTTACCCATTCATTTACCAGCAGTCATATTAAAGAACTCAATCGACATTTTATTGACTATATCAACTTTGGGGGATATCCGGAGGTTATTTTTTCATCGAAAATTCAGGCGAACCCCGGACGATATATTAAAAGTGACATTGTGGATAAAGTATTATTGCGGGATTTGCCGAGTTTGTATGGCATCCAGGATGTCCAGGAATTAAACGCATTTTTCTCAACATTAGCTTATCACAGTGGCAACGAAGTGTCTCTTAATTCACTCTCCCATGGAAGTAATGTTGAAAAAAATTTATTAAAAAAATACCTGGAATATCTTGAAGCTGCATTCCTGATTAAAGTGGTACATCGCATTGATGATAATGCAAAGCGATTTCAACGGGCAGTTTTTTATAAAATATTTCTG
>JBDSPM010000270.1:0-15477 GCA_039930325.1 Saprospiraceae bacterium | reverse complement strand
TCACCAGTATTGGGCCAAACTTGCAGGAAAATATGCCCAACAGGCATACGATGCTTACATGAAAGTGGCTAAGGTCGTAGATGAAAATTACAGATCAGGATTTGGGTATGGCTTTGAAACTGATCGTGGACATATTTTTTTGAAATACGGAAAGCCGGATGATATCATCGATGTTGAGGATGAACCAAGTGCGCCACCATATGAGATCTGGTTTTATTCTACATTTCCTACAACGCATCAGAATAATGTGAGGTTTCTATTTTACAATCCTTCGCTGGCCAGAAATGGATTTACCTTATTGCATTCCACTGCCATCGGTGAAACGAAGAATGAAAAATGGGAAATTGAACTATACCGGGATGCTACACTTGAAACGCCTGGCGTGAATGCCACTCAAATGGGAGATAACGTGTACAGGAATGCAAGGAAGTATTTTGAACATTAGGCCTTCGAGTTCCTTTGTATAATTGTTTAAATGTTGAAGTGTTTAATTTAGTTTCTTAACCGATGCATTAAACGATTAAACGATTAAACATTTAAATATTTAAACATTTAAACATTTAAACCCATTTCAAAACCATCCTGTATTCCGCCGAGTAGTTCTTCGTGTTGTTGTCTTGACGCCAAGCACACCCAAAATACCACGCGTTAGTTCTCTTGCTACAGTTCTTCCTATTTGTCTCGTTGTGGTGTTCGAGAACACTTTTTCTAAAGTTGATTTTTCATGGGTGGCCCGTGTACGCTGACGGGTCATGACTTCCTGGTGACCATCGGAATGGGCATCGTCAAGTTTTGAATTCAGAATTTCATAAGCGCTTTGGCGATCAAAACCCTTTTCATATTTATCCATAAGATCCGAATTCCTTACGATGCCTTTTATTTCTTCAGTGGTTAAAATATCCATTCTTGATTGTGGAGCCCGCATGATACAATGAACCAGCGGCGTAGGAATTCCCTTTTCACTTAAAGCTGTCACGAATGCTTCACCTGTTCCTAATTGAGTGAGCAGCTCATCAACTTTGTAATAAGGTGTTTCAGGAAAGTTTTGTGAAGCAAGCTGGATGCTCTTCCGATCTTTTGCGGTGAAGGCACGTAATGCATGTTGAATTTTTAATCCTAACTGGCTGAGCACCTTTTCAGGTACATCCGTTGGATCCTGTGTGATAAAGAATATACCAATTCCTTTTGAACGAATGAGCTTGATGATGACTTCAACCTGATCCAGCAACGCCTGTGATGCATTTTCAAATATAAGGTGTGCTTCATCAATGAAAATTGCCAGTTTGGGTTTAGATAAGTCGCCTTCTTCAGGGAATACAGAATAGATCTCTGCCAGAAGTTGAAGCATAAATGTTGAAAAAAGCTTGGGTTTGTCCTGGATATCCACAACTCTAAGGATATTGACCATACCAGATCCATCCCGATTTTTTCGAAGCAAATCTTCAACATCAAAAGAAGGTTCACCAAAAAATTCTGCTGCACCTTGCTGTTCGAGCTCAACCAGCTTCCTGACGATCGTACCTGTAGAAGTCGTCATTATATTTCCATACTCCGCCTGGAACTCTTCCTTGCCATCTGTAGTAACATACTGGATGACTTTTTTCAAATCTTCAAGATCGAGAAGTGGTAATTTCCTGTCATCACAAAATTTGAAAATGACAGATATAATGCCTTCCTGCGTCTCATTCAACTCCAACATTTTTGAAAAAAGTACCGGTCCAAACTCAGAAACGGTTGCCCTTAATCTCACACCCGGCTCATCTGACAAGGATAAAAATTCCACAGGGCTTGAACCCGGTATATAGGGAAGGCCGATTAGCTCATGTCGCTCATTAATTTTTGGACTTCCTTCATTCTTTACAGCGATACCACTTAAATCTCCTTTGATGTCCATGACCAGAACGGGTATCCCTTTGGCACTTAATTGTTCAGCGATTACCTGGAGTGTTTTTGTTTTTCCTGTTCCTGTGGCACCCGCTATCAGTCCATGTCTGTTAAGTGTCGACAAAGGAATCCGGATAAAAGATTCTTTTATAGGTTTCCCACCCAGAACGGCAGCACCAAGAATAATTGATTCACCTTCGAAGGTGTAGCCCTTTGTAATGTCAGCAATAAAAGTGGTTTCATCCATAGCGGAAAGGTAGAGGAAAAAGCAGAGAGCAAAGAGCAAAGAGCGATGGGGCGACTTTGGGAAAGTTTATACTTTATTTATTTTGAAATTTTTGGAGTGATGTCGCATCGTCGGGGCGTATTGCATCCGCCCGACGAATACGACAATTTCTTTATTTCAACTTCAAAATGATCATGTAAACAGAGAGAATTGCGGCAATACTGCTGACGACAATATTCCAATGGGTTTGTTTAACCTTCCCTACTCCCACAATAAAATAATTGAAAACCAGAATGCAAAAAACTATACAGATCTGACCTGTTTCAACTCCAACATTGAATCCAAATAGAGGATTCACAATGCTAGATTCTTTTCCAAGAAGGGCCTTGAAATAGGTGGAGAATCCCATACCGTGTATGAACCCAAAGAATAATGCCAGTAGATAGCTGGGTCGCCATCTGAGATCAGGTCTAGGTTTACTAAAAAGATTTTGTAAAGAGGTAATCAGAATGGTAAACGGTATTAGGACTTCAACGAGATTGGGATTTATAGAAATAATATTGAGCGATGATAAGGCCAACGTTATGCTGTGTCCTATTGTGAAAGCAGTAATTAAAATTAGAATACGTTTCCATTCGGTCGCTGCGTACATAGCGCACAGTGCCACAAGAAACAGGATGTGGTCATAAGCTTCAATATTCAGGATATGATCAATCCCCAATTTCAGATAGACCGGAAACATATCAGATGATTTATCTGCTAATCTAAGACTGAGATTCAGGAATTCTTTCAGGACAAGGTTGCTATCTTCGCATATTATTTAGAAATTATACAAATAAGGAATTTGCCCTCCATACCAGCACATAAATTGGAAACAAACCAGAGCAGCCGGATCATACGTTTTGAGGACAGTATAATCGCAGGCAAATTGATGTCCATGGGAATATTACCTCAGGCACAAGTTGAACTGGTGATGCGTAATGCATTGGGAGAGACCTTAGTATACAGGATCAACAATCGATTTAAAATTGCACTTCGAAAGGATGAGGCGAGAACTATTATCGTAGAGACATCATGACAACACCGATGATCCTTTCCAGGAAACTGGTATTGATGGCAGGTAATCCTAACTCAGGAAAATCGACGCTTTTTAATCTCCTGACAGGCTTAAACCAGAAAACCGGCAATTATCCCGGGGTGACTGTGGAGAAAAAAACGGGATCTGTTGAACTTGGGGCATTGAAGCAGGTAGTATTACTAGACCTCCCTGGTGCTTACAGTATGTATCCTTCTTCGAAAGATGAAAGGATCGTAGTCAATCAATTCCTGGAATCAAATCCCAAGCCTGATCTCATTCTATATGTAGCCGATATAAGTCAGCTTGAGAAACAAATACTGCTCTTAACACAGGTGATTGATCTTGGATTGCCAGTGATCCTGGCCTTGAATATGGCTGATATGGCGGGTATCACCATCCAGACCCAAATTCTTGAAGAGCATCTCAAGATTCCGGTTGTCTTAATTTCCGGTAAAACAGGAATGGGTGTAGCGGCTCTAAAAATGCAAATGAGCTCAATGCTGTTCGAGCCAACAGAAGCAAAGGAGCCATATTATAAATTCTCCGAACAGGAAAAAAGACTGGTATCTCAATTCAGGACTTCTTTTCCGGCCATGACAGATTATGGACGCCTGCTGATGCTCCATCATGGTTCCTGGATTGACCGGGTTTCGAAAGAAATAAGGCAGGAAATAAAAGAAAAGTCCGAGAAGGAGGGATTTAACCCGATACAGTCCCAGATCAATGAGACGATGTCAAGATATGACCGGTTTACGCCCGTCATCAAGAAAGCCCTTCACCTGGATGCAGGAGGTGCCGGAGCAAAAATCACAGATCGGATTGATAAGTGGATCATGCATCCTTTCCTGGGATCGATTATATTTTTCCTGATCATGCTGCTCATCTTCCAGGCCATATTCGCTTGGGCAGTTTGGCCAATGAATGCGATTGAATTTTTCATGCGTGAAATTTCGGGTGGCGTCAGACAGATTTTTCCCGGAGGTTGGCTGTTGGATCTTTTTACTGATGGGATACTTGCAGGTCTTACCGGGATTTTGGTTTTCATTCCACAAATAGCTATACTCTTTCTATTCATTGGAATCCTTGAAGAAATCGGTTACATGGCTCGTGCGGTGAGCATGTTCGACATGATGATGCGAAAGTTCGGTTTGAATGGTCGGAGTATTGTAGCTCTTGTATCCGGTGGCGCATGTGCCATTCCGGCCATCATGAGCACAAGGAACATAAGTAACTGGAAGGAGAGACTGATTACCATTATGGTGACGCCTTTCATCAGTTGTTCTGCACGTATTCCGGTGTATGCTATTCTGATTGGATTCGCAGTCCCAAGAGGCAGGCTTTATGGTTTCGAACAACAAGGCCTGGCATTGATGGGATTGTATGGAATTGGAATAGTTGCTGCTTTGATGGCCGCATATGTTCTCAAGAAATTATTGCGATCAGGCGATCGTAGCTTTCTGATGATGGAATTACCTGTGTACAGGCCTCCGGTTGTCAAGAATCTCTTGTATCTCGTGGTAGAGAAAACGAAGTCATTCGTGGTAGGTGCCGGCAAGATCATTATTATCATTTCGCTCATCCTATGGTTCCTGGCAAGTTTTGGTCCGAGTAAAAAGGATTCCACAATGAATGCACAGGGAATTGAAAAATTTATTACCACAAAACCTCCGCTCCAAAATTCTTTTGCAGGCGTGCTGGGAAAATTTATTGAACCGGCAATTACACCGCTGGGTTTTGACTGGAAGATGGGTATTGCCATAGTGTGCTCTTTCGCAGCGCGTGAAGTTTTTGTAGGTACTATGGCAACTATCTACAGTATTGAAAATGACAAAGATGTCTCATCTATCCAGACCCGAATGGCCAATGACAGAAATGCTGAAACAGGTGAACTTGTCTACAATCGGGCTACTACATGGTCCTTGCTTATTTTTTATGCATTTGCGTTACAATGCATGAGCACATTAGCGATCGTAAAGCGGGAGACGCGGTCGTGGAAATGGCCGATCATCCAATTTATCATGATGACCGGGCTTGCGTATCTGGCGAGTTGGGGGGTGTATAATTTGTTGAGGTGATCGGTAGAAGGTGATTTTACTACGGTGGGGGCAAGCCCCCCAACTGTACACAGGTTTTTATTTCCTGATAAAGCAACATCTTGTTATTCGCAGGGCTTGCCCCTGCGATATGTATACGGGATTCAGGGCACACAGAATTTATTTTTTCCTTCGCCCTTTCCTTTGCCTTTGCCTTTGCCTCTGCCTTTTTCTTACCTTCGCCGGCTGTGAATTCGAGAAAAGAAATGATCCTTGTCACCGGAGCCAATGGGCAAATTGGAACGGTGTTGACAGAAGCTTTACGCATCGCATTTGGCGTTGACCAGGTGCTTGCAACGGACATCAAAAAGCCTGAAGGCAATTCAGGGCCTTTTGAAATGCTTGATATCCTGAATACGCAGCGTATTACAGAAATCGTCGGTGATTACAATATCACGACCATCTATCATCTTGCTGCTATCCTGTCTGCGAATGGTGAATGGAATCCACAAAAGACATGGAATATTAATTTTAACGGATCACTTTCTATCCTTGAGCTGGCCCGTTCCCAAGGTGTACGAAAAGTTTTTTTTCCAAGCACCATTGCCGTTTTCGGGCCTACGACTCCGAGAGTGTTGACACCACAACATACTGTCATCGAACCATCGACTGTGTATGGCATATCAAAAGCAACAAATGAACTTTGGTGCAATTATTATTTTCATCGCTATGGCCTGGATGTTCGTTCATTAAGATATCCCGGCATCATCAGCTATCAATCCATGCCGGGTGGAGGAACCACTGATTATGCAGTTGATATATTTCACCAGGCACTGCTGAAAGGACAGTATACCTGCTTTCTGAAAGCTCATACAAAGTTGCCCATGATGTATATGGATGATGCGATTCGTGCCACCCTTGAACTTATGACTGCTCCACAAGACCAGGTTAAAATACGGACTTCTTACAATCTTGCTGCCATGAGCTTCACGCCTGCAGAATTGGCAGAAGAAATAAAAAAGCATATTCCTGATTTTACGATTGCCTATGCTCCCGATCACCGTCAGGAAATCGCTGAATCCTGGACAGAGAGCATCGATGATCAGGAAGCCCGGAAGGATTGGGGGTGGGCACATCAATATGATATCGAATCCATGACCACTGAAATGTTGACCCAATTAAAATCAAAGTATCATCATGTCTGAAACAGTAGACCAGCAAATCCAAAAGGAAGTCGATGCTATTAAAGAAGCAGGGCTTTATAAAAGAGAACGCATCATCACTTCACCGCAGGCAGCGGAAATTCATACAAGAGAGGGTGGTGATGTGCTGAATTTTTGTGCCAACAATTACCTTGGCTTATCGTCCCATCCACGTGTTATAGCTGCTGCAAAGGATGCAATCACCACGCATGGTTTTGGCATGTCAAGTGTCAGGTTTATTTGTGGCACACAGGATATTCATAAAGAATTAGAAGCAAAAATTGCAGCCTTCGTTGGTACAGATGATGCTATTCTTTACGCAGCTGCTTTTGATGCGAATGGTGGTTTGTTTGAACCCCTGCTAAATGAAGAAGACGCGATAATATCTGATCAGCTCAATCATGCATCGATCATAGATGGTATTCGTTTGTGTAAAGCTGCACGGCACAGGTATGCTAATAATGATATGAATGAACTTGAAGACAGGCTTAAAGAAACGCAGGGCGCCCGCAGGAGATTGATTGCAACGGATGGTGTTTTTTCGATGGATGGGACCATCGCTCAAATTGACAAGATATGTGATCTGGGTGAAAAATATAATGCACTGGTGATGGTGGATGATTGTCATGCAACTGGTTTTATTGGCAAAACAGGGAAGGGTAGTGCTGAGCACAATAATGCGTATGGCCGAGTGGACATTGTTACAGGAACTTTTGGAAAAGCTTTGGGTGGTGCTTCAGGAGGTTTTACCGCAGCTTCTAAACCGATTGTGGATTTACTGCGTCAACGGTCGAGGCCATATCTTTTTTCAAATACATTGGCTCCTTCGATAGTAGGGGCTTCGATAGCCGTGCTGGACATGTTGCAAGAGACGACTGCTCTGCGGGATAAATTAGAAAAGAGCACTGCTTATTTCAGAAATGGGATGACGGATGCGGGATTTAATATTGTCAAAGGTGTGCACCCGATTGTTCCGGTGATGCTGTTTGATGCAAAGCTTTCCCAGGTGTTTGCAGATGAACTTTTGAAAGAAGGTATTTATGTCATTGGATTTTATTACCCGGTAGTACCACAGGATAAAGCCCGAATAAGGGTGCAAATATCAGCCGGACATGAGCAGGAGCATCTGGCTAAAGCGATTGAGGCTTTTACGAAGGTGGGGAAGAAACTGGGGGTGATATCCTAGCTTTTCAATAAAATATTTATTAAAATTGGTGCTACTTGAGAGGAAAACTTTCTTCTTTTATTGAAGAATTTGAACCCTCAATGACAAAGCCTAAAAAGCTAATTATTCAAATACTAGCCGGAACTTCTGATCGAAATATCGCATTTGCAGATTTATGTCAATTAGTGATCCATTTAGGCTTTTTGGAAAGAATAAAAGGAGATCATCATATTTTTGTGAAAGAAGGAGTTGTGGAGATCATTAATATTCAGCCTGATTCAAATAATCAGGCTAAAGTTTATCAGGTGAAACAAGTACGAAATCTGATCCTAAAATATAAATTGATGGAAAATGAATCATTATAAATATGAAATAATAATCTACTGGAGTGTAGATGACGAAAATTATATTGCTGAAGTTCCTGAATTACCAGGTTGTGTAGCAGATGGTCCGTCTTATAATGAAGCCCTGGCAAACGCAGAAATAATTATTGATGAGTGGATTGAAACTGCTACAAGTCTCAATAGAGAAATTCCTATACCAAAAGGAAGGATAAAATATGCATAAAGTTCCTTCACATTCGATCAACATTTCGGTATCCTTTTGTTTCCACTACCGCTCATTTGGGTATCGTTTCGTTTCGGCTATCGCTAATTTGGGTATCGTTTCGTTTCGACTACCGCTCAACGACCGATAAAGATTGCCAAAAAAGATGTTTCGGCTTCGCTCAACATAGAAAATTAAGATTTTACAACCATCCTGTCCGTATCCCCGAATTTTTCTTCGAGGATAATTTCTTTTCCTTTTCGCAATTGATCCAGGACACCCTGATTAGCATGACGTACAGTAATGAGATCCAGGTTTTCTTCCATTGAAATATGAAATGATTCTTCCAGATTTTTTTTCAATTTATCCAGCTTATCGGGTTCATTTTTTGTACAGATGATAAAGCTTACAGCTGTGTTTCGCATCATATTGACTTTGATGCGATGACGGGAGATGTGGTTAAAGATTTCACTCAGATGTTCCTCCGCAACAAAAGAAAAATCCCGTGTTGCAATTTGCAATAAAACTTGTTCGGGCTCAACCACAATAATAGGTGGTAAAAAATGAGTTTCTGCTGAGCTTATTTTTGTTCCAAATAAAGATGGCTGATCAAAGGGTCTTACAAATAGTGAGATGTCTTTATTCTGAAGCGGCTTAATGGTTTTCGGATGAATGACTTTTGCACCGTAGTAGGTCATTTCGATGGCTTCTTTGTAAGAAATTTCCTCCAGCCTTGCTACTTTTTCGAATCTTTTCGGATCGGCGGTCATGATACCGGGCACATCTTTCCATATGGTGACCGAAGCCGCATCAAGTGCATAAGCAAGAACGGCAGCTGTGTAATCCGAACCTTCACGACCCAAGGTGGTGCTTTCATTATACGGTGTGGAACCAATGAAGCCCTGTGTGATGACAAGACCTTTCTTTTCAAGAGCATCCTTTACAATGCGGTCAACAGCATTTTGTGTGGGCTCCCATTGAATGCGGGCCTCCCTGTATTCGGAATCGGTTTTTATAAAGCTGCGTGCGTCAAGCCATTGATGCTGCACATTTTGTGATTCAAGATGTGTGCTAACTATTTTTGTTGATGCCAGTTCACCAAAAACAATGATCTGATCATAATGATAATTGTAATCTGGGTGAGGGGCTTCTTCAAGTATCCAATTGAGCTCGACCCAGAGATCATGCAGCTCATTTAAGAGAGGTTGTTCCCTGCCACTCAATAGTTCTTTAGCGATATCTTCATGATATGTTTTCAATTGCTCTACTAATAGATTGAGATTTTTCGGATCATTGTAATGAGCTTTGATAATAGCTTCGAGGGAATTGGTGGTTTTGCCCATGGCTGAAATGACAACTGCAATGGGTCTTTGGACGTATAATTGAAGGATGAGGCTTACATTCCGGATGGCTTGTGCATCTTTTACAGAAGCTCCACCGAATTTATACACCTCTACCTGACCCATGGTATTTTTTTGACACAAATGTAGCGAAGGATGGGAGAAATGGCTTTGAGCAAATACCGGAATGATTTCCATGAGCATTTATTTGCATTTCGACGAAATGCGGAATGAATTATATATATTACATTTCCATAATATTAAATTTCCATTAGCGAAATTTGAAACGTTTCCCAGAGGAATCTCAAATCGCTTTTCGGCGAAATACGAAATGATTTTGAGATAGCTACTGGAGTTGGATTTCGGCAAAATCCGAAATTACTTAACCGGTTATCCATTCCGCATTTTGACGAAATGCGAAATGATTTGACCCAATAACCAATTGGATTTTGCTATATCTGGAAGATCAATTTTAAGTAGGTAGCTCCGTTTTTTTTTATACAATTATTATACTCTTTTATTCACATCCATATTCCCTGTCCATATCCAAAATCAGATTCCCTTATCTTCGCAACGCTATGAATATCATCAGATCTATATGTGTATACTGTGGTTCGTCAACCGGAATAAACCCGGAATACATGCAAGACGCGATGGGCCTCATGCAGGTATTCCTTCAAAATAATATCAGGCTTATAAATGGCGGCGGAAATATTGGCCTGATGGGCGTCATGGCAGATGCCATGCTGAGAGGAAAAGGCGAAGCCATTGGTATCATACCACTAGGATTAAAGGAGAAAGAAGTCGCCCACATGGGAATGACCGAACTTCACATCGTGCCGGATATGCACAGCAGAAAATTAATGATGGTAAATCTCTCCGATGCATTCGTTGCTTTTCCGGGTGGATTCGGCACCATGGATGAAGTTTTTGAAACACTGACCTGGGCGCAGTTGCATCTTCATCATAAGCCGATCGTGCTGTACAACTCAAATCATTTCTATGATCACCTATTGCGCCAGACCGATCATATGCTGAAAGAAGGATTTCTCAATGCTCACTCGCGATCACTTCTTCAGTCTACCGCCAAACTTGAAGAAATTCTACCTCTTTTGCGATCATTCAAATATTCTGCGGCCGATAAATGGACCCCGCCAAAAGAAGATATGATATGAATGCCAAAGAACGAACACAGCTTGTAGAACCGGGGACATTCGAGAGCCACAATCATTGGTATCCGAAAGCACTGAACGCTGCCATCCATCCGATGATCAATTTCTTTCTTAACCTGGATAATAAGCTGATCATCGACCGGTACTGTCATCTTCATCCAAAAGTGAAAGCATCAAAGCTGATGGAAGTGGTTTCCTACCAACCCCAGTTTTATTGTTGGTCAGGCGCTGATCTGATCAATGTAACCAATGCGCGTGGTAAACGACAGATGGTTGTCATTGAAAATAACAGTTGTCCTTCAGGTCAGAAATCAATGCCTTTAAAAGTGGATACATTACCTCAAGGCAGCTATCGCGAACTGATAGAGAAATCCTTTCAACCGTATACGAAAATAAAAAAACTGGGTTCGAATGATGCCATCGCTGTTCTTTACGATAAAAATAATATGGAAACCAGTGGATACGCTGCCACGATAGCAGATGTTTTCCAAAAGCCAGTTTATCTCGTCCCGTTTTATGATGAAGGAACCAATGATCATATCCGTTACAAAAATCATTATATCGAAATCCTTGACGAAAAAGGCAAATGGAAACACCTGGTTGCCGCATTTCGATACGTCACACAAAAACCCTGGAATCGCATCCCAGTCAATACAAAAACAAGAATTTATAATCCCATCATTGCATGTCTCGCAGGTGGACGAAATAAGCTGATTGCTTCGAAAGCATATAATCAATACAATGGTGAGATAGATCATCTTGGGCTTAAGATCAGGACACCACAAACCATTTGGGATGTACAAAAAGATGAAGTCCCGCTTTGGGTGAAACGAATGGGTGGTCAGGCTGTCATCAAAGTCCCATATAGTAATGCCGGACAAGGCGTCTATACCATCGTCAATGAAACTGAGCTAAATAACTTTCTTAGCCGGGATTATGAATATTCTAAATTCATCGTTCAGTCTTTGATTGGCAATTACCGTTGGAGTTCAAAAACAGAGTCGGGTAAATTTTATCATTTGGGCACCATTCCGAATGCCAGGGGAGAGACATTTGTTTTTGACCTTAGGATGATGATCAGTGCTACGCCCATTGGCTTCAGACCCACCTGCGTCTATTCAAGGAGAGCCAATTCACCACTTGCAGATGTGATCACCGATAGCACCACTTCATGGGACATGCTTGGAACAAATCTTTCGCATAAAAATGATGCAGGTGAGTGGACCACTGACACAAACAGGCTCATACTGATGGACAGGAGAGATTTTAATCATCTGGGCATGGGGCTCGATGATCTTATTGAAGGATACATTCAAACCATCCTGAGCACTATTGCCATCGATAAAATGGCATGCCGCCTGGTGAATCCGAGAGGTCAATTCAACGCGAAATTATTTGCTTCGTTCAATGACGATCCTTTTCTGATAAGGGAAATAATTATGGAGGCATGAAGCGAAACCTTCTCATTGTCACGGATCACATTACTCATTCATCCTCCAACTCTATCTATGAGCTTGCAGTGGCAGTGGCAGAAAATAAAAGTAATGTCAATATTTGGGTATGTTCGAAAGGCATCGCTGCAAATATTGATTTTTTTAACGCTGTTCCGGAAGCCTCTATTTACGGGATGTTGATTAATTCATCCTTTTCATTTCATCCATTGGGTTTGTCATTTTTGGAGTCCTCTGTAAGAATGAACAGGGATGAAATTGAAATCGTCTTAGTCCGGATGCCGCAACCCTTAGATAAGATATTCCTGCGCTCTCTTACGGCAATAGTGCCTCATGAAAAAATTATTAATCAACCCGACGGGACTATTGAAACCAGCTCAAAGGCATTTTTACTAACCATCGCGCATTTGTGCCCTGAATTATCTATATGTCGAACACCTCAGGAAGCTATCAAATTGAGCCAATCAAAAGAAATAGTTCTCAAGCCGCTTTATTCATATGGAGGAATAGGAATAGTAAGATTATCAAAAGAATATTATTGGGAAGAAGATCAGAAATATTCAGCACAGGAAGCAATCGATCGTCTATCTGGTCGCACGTTTCCTATGCTGTCCATGAAATATCTTCAAAATGTTGCATTGGGCGACAAACGAACTATCGTGGTGAACAGGACCATTCTTGGCTCAGCCTTAAGATTGCCACCTATGGGAAGTTGGATATGCAATGTCGCAAGCGGAGGGCATGCAATCCTTGCTCAAGCGGATGAAGAGGAATTAATAATTGAGCGAGAGCTTACTCCATTGCTGTATGAGAAAGGTGTCATCATGTATGGTTTTGATACGCTGGTGGATGACAATGGCAAGAGAGTTCTGTCTGAAATTAATACGCTTAGTATTGGAGGACTTGGTCCATTGAGTGAGCTGAGCGGGAAACCTATATTACAGCAAACAGCCAAGCTATTGTGGGAGTATCTCGAATGAAAAGGTTATAGAGGTTATAGGTTTATAAGGTTATAGGTTTATAAGATTATGGGTTTATAAGGTTTATAAGGTTTATAGGGTTTATAGGGTTTATAGGGTTTATAGGGTTTATAGGGTTTATAAACTATTAAGTTCATAAGCAATGCATATAATTCGTGTTAATTCGTGTAATTAGTGGCTATTTTAAAAAATATATTTTCACCAATGAGCTCATAAGCAATTAATTTAATTCGTATTAATTCGTGGAATTAGTGGCCCTTTGAAAAAATAATATTTTCACATTTATTGTTTTTCGCAAATAAATCGATGGCTTCTTTATATAAAATAGTTGAGCTTGATATGTTCTGATTTTTATCCCAATATTCTTTTCTGATCAATAAAGTTTTGCTTGATCGATCTACTTTCACATCAACGCGACCGAGAAACTGATCTTTATACAGTACAGGCAAACAAAAATATCCATAGACTCTTTTTTGCGGAGGTAAATAACATTCCAGCGTATATTCAAATCCAAAAATATCATTTAGCCGTTTCCTCCAGATCACCAGATTGTCAAAAGGAGAAAGGATCCACATTTTCTCCGGCAGCTTAATTTTCAAATCAAGATATTCAGGCAAAGTGAAATAATCCTTTTTATCATCAACTCTGACCGGAACAATAATTTTTTCTTCCTGTAATTGATGTAAGGCTGCATTAAATATTTTGGAATCACTTTTCCGTAAATGCAGAATCTCTTTCGGCGAGGCAATTCCTTGGGCGCAAAGAGTTGTTTTTATCAGGTGATGATAGTATTCTGAAAGGGTAGGTGAACTTGTATTGGTCCCGGCAGGAATAATATTTTCAGGCAAATCATAAACGCGTTGAAATCCTTCGCGATGGCTCACCATCAGGTCGCCTTCGAGAAATAATCGCTGGAGTGCCATTTTTGAAGGCTTCCAGTCCCACCAATTGCCGGATTTGTGATGGGATTCAAAGTGTCTTGACATCAATGGCCCTTCTTCACGCACGCGTTTCATAACGAGCCGCATATCCTTTTTAGATGAATCAGGCCACCTGTCTTTTTTATCTATGAATACATTCATTACCGGAATACTGAACCTATAGTCCTGCATGGGCAGATAAGCAGCCGCATGTGACCAGTATTCAAATAATTCCCTTTTTTGATATTGTGCTTTTTCCAGCCATTCTGATTTGTATCCTGGAATCCTTGTAAATAAAATATGATGATGAGCACGTTCAATGACAGAAATGGTATCTAACTGCAAATAACCTAATTGATTAATGGCTTTAATGATAGAAACAGGACCCGATCCGAACGGTGCTGGCCTTGTCAATCCCTGTGCGTGAAGAATAATTCTTCTCGCCTGCGAATTAGAAATATTGGTCGTACTCACAAATCACTTTTATCCAGCTCTTTCACCTTGGAGAGGCTGATAATCCTGACGATAGACCTCACTGCTTTTCGCTTTATCTGACGCTCCATCTCCCTGCTGAACTGGATAAGGTTATACTGGAATTTCATGATCAGAAAATCCTTTTTGATATTCACCACGCGAAGTAAATATGAATTAGGTTCGATGAGGTGGTGATATTCGTGGAGCGATTCAATCAACTGGTCCTCCAGCTCCTCAACAGAAATGATATGTGAAGTGGGTGCTTCAAAATCAATACTTGTTTTCTTGATTTGCTTTTTAGTATAGTTGATGACATCGCTGGTGAAGACCGTGCTGTTAGGCATGAAAATAATATCATCATCTTCATTGAGGAGGGCGGTTTTGGCAATATTTATATCTACAATTTTGCCGCGGTGTTCTCCAATTTTAACAAAATCATCAATGGATATTTCCTTGCTGAAGCTGATGACAATTCCACTGATAATGTCTGCAATAAAATCTTTTGAAATGATCGCAATGGCAGCCGCAACAATAGATACCGTTGTAAACATTTTTACGAAACTAATGCCAAACAAACCAAATATGGATACAAAGCCATACAGAAATATGACCATGATGAAAATATTGCTCAGTCCAATAGTGACATTATCTTTTTTGTTGTATGGCAGATGTTTACGTCCACGATAGATCATCGCCAGCAACCTCACCATCAAGCTTGCTCCTAGAAGGAAGATTATAAACCGAAGGATAACCAGCACCACTTGTCCCAGGTTTGGAAAATTATAGAGCCATTTGTGACTGATCGAATTAAAGAATACGACCAATCCAAAAAGGCTGAGCTCGATCAATAGCTTGAGCAGATAGCGGCCCGGAATGGGGGTGCGAGGTCGTTGAATAGGGTTATTGTTCGTTGCCATGTGTTAAACAGGACTATATGAAGCAAAGATAAGGGATAGTAAACTGGAAAATCAAAAGGACAAATTTGGATCTTACCCTATATCTTAAA